>NZ_JBEYXZ010000029.1:0-11437 GCF_040645305.1 Streptomyces sp. NPDC046831
GGCGTTGACTTTTGGCACGCTGTTGAGTTCTCAAGGAACGGACGCTTCCTTCGTACTCACCCTCTCGGGCTTTCCTCCGGGCGCTTCCCTTCGGTTTTTCCGACTCTATCAGATCGTTCCGATCCGATTTCCTCGGCGCTTTCCAGGTTCCCGCTTCCGCGTTTCCCTTTCCGGCAGATCCGACTCTATCAGACCCTTTTCCGGCCTGATCCCCAGTCAGGGGGGCTTGTCGTCCGGGCCGTTGGGCCCTTCCGACGCCTCAAACCTTAGCGCGTTCTCCCGGCGATTCCCAATCGGGCCGCCAGGGCGCCGATCAAGATCTGGGAGACCCATTCGAACCGAATTCGGAGATGCCGAATGCGACCCGGCCGGGCAGTCGTGCTGTGGTGTGAGGGGTGCCGCTCGTGCGGCAGACGGTCGCCGTGGGAGCAGTACCGCTCCGTGGCAACTCGAAGAACCTTACGGATCCGCCAAGGGGCTGTCAACAGCCCGCGTCAAGATTTTTTAGTCGAGGTCGACCAGGCGCCCGCCGGCGTCCGGCTGTGCGTGCTCCACCCTGCGCAGGAGCCGGGCCAGCATTTCACCGAGGGCCGAGCGCTCGTCCTGGGACAGGTCCTGGAGCAGGTCCGCCTCGAAGACCGTGGCCAGGCGCATGGCCTCCAGCCACTTCTGCCGGCCGTCGGGCGTCAGCTCGACGATGACCCGGACGCGGTTGTTCTCGTCCCGTTCGCGGGTGACCAGGCCCTCGGTGACCATCCGGTCGATGCGGTGGGTCATGGCGGCCGGGGTGAGGCCGAGCCGCTTGGCGAGGTCGCTGGGACCCATGCGGTACGGGGCGCCCGCCAGGACGAGGGCCTTGAGGACCTCCCAGTCGGTGTTGCTGATGCCGAGGGCGGCGGTCTGCCGGCCGTAGGCGACGTTCATCCGGCGGTTCAGCCGGGACAGCGCCGAGACGATCTTCTCCACCTGCGGGTCCAGGTCCTGGAACTCGCGCTGGTAGGCCGCGATCTGCTCTTCGAGTGACGGCTCACTGAGGCTGCCGGGGGTGTCGCCCATGTCCGCAGTATGGCACGGGCTGGCTTGGTATTGAAGTCCTTCTCTATGTACTCTTTAGCTTCGAAGTTTACGTTCTAAGTCTTCAGTTTCTCAGTTACTGAGGCACTCCACCATCTGACCCACCAACTCGAGAGAGGTGAACGTGACCAGGGCGATGGGCGCAGAGATGCGCCGGATCCACGTGGGCAACGCACTCAGCGCGTTCGGGCTCGGCTTCACCGTCCCCTACCTGTACGTCTATGTGGCGCAGGTGCGGGATCTGGGAGCCATGACGGCGGGGTTCGTCCTCGCCGTCTTCGCCGTGGCCGCGCTGATCGTGCTGCCGTTCGCCGGCCGGGCGATCGTGCGGCGCGGCCCGCTGCCGGTCCTGATCGCCGCCCTGGTCACCGCCGCGCTGGGGGCGTTGAGCCTCGGGCTGGCGGGCGGCGCGGCGAGCGTACTGCTGTCGGCCGCGACGCTGGGTGCCGGTCAGGCCGTGATGCAGCCGGCGCTGGCGACGATGATCGTGGACTGCTCGACGGCGGACACCCGGGCGCGGGCGTTCGCCATGCAGTTCTTCCTGCAGAACCTCGGGCTGGGCGTGGGCGGCCTCATCGGCGGCCACCTCGTCGACACGACCCGGGTCTCCTCCTTCACTCTGCTGTTCGCGATCGAGGCCGCTGTGTTCCTGCTGCTGGTCGCGGTGATGGCGACGGTGCGCATGCCGCACTCGCCGCGGATCGAGGACGCGCCGGCGCGGTCCGTGCCGGGCGGCTGGAAGCAGCTGCTGGGCAACCGGGCGATGGTCCGGCTGTGCGTGCTGGGCTTCGTGCTCTTCTTCGCCTGCTACGGGCAGTTCGAGTCGGGGCTGAGCGCGTACGGCGTGGAGGCCGCCGGAATCTCGACGTCCACGCTGGGGACGGCTTTGGCCGCGAACACGCTGATGATCGTGGTCGCGCAGTTCGCCGTGCTGAAGTTCGTCGAGCGGCGCCGGCGCTCCCGGGTGATCGCGGCCGTGGGGCTGGTGTGGGCCGTCGCATGGGCGGCGGCCGGGTACGCCGGGCTCGGCCACGGCAGCCAGGCGATGGCGACAGCCGCGTTCGTGTCGACGTACGCGCTGTTCGGGCTGGGTGAGGCGATGCTGTCGCCGACGCTGGCGCCCCTGGTCGCGGATCTCGCGCCGGCCGGTCTGGCGGGGCAGTACAACTCGGCGTTCGCGCTGGTCAAGCAGCTCGCGCTGGCGGTGGGGCCGGCGGTGGGCGGGCCGCTGGCGGCCGCGCTGCACGGTCCGTACATCGTGACGTTCCTGCTGTTCTCGCTCGGCATCTCGGTCCTGGCCCTACGGCTGGGGCGGCGGCTCACCGCCGTGCAGGACCACCCGTGGGCGGCGCGGAGCCGGGTCGTCGCCCGTGGTGCGGCGGCGGAGCCGGCGGCCGTGGAGGCGTGAGCATCGCCCCGCGTCGGGGCAGTTCGGGCGGCCGTCACCCTTTCGGGTGGCGGCCGCTCCGTCGTGCCGGGCGTGCCGTCAGCGGACGGCCGTGACCAGGACCGCCGTGAAGGGGAGCGTCGCCGAGCCATCGGGGGCGAGGCGATCGGCGAGGCGGTCGGCGAGGGCGCGGCCCGCGGCGGCCAGGGCCTGGGGGCCCCGGTTCTTGGTGATCTGCCGGGCCCAGGGAAGGGCCGAGAGGTGGTCGCTGGTGAAGTCCGCCAACGGGGACAGGGTGATCCCTGACGTGGTGTCGTGCGCCGCGACCTCGCGGAGTCCGGCGGTGCGCAGCGCGGTGGTCAGTCGGTCGGCGGAGCAGGAGAAGAGGGAGGCGTGCTCCGCTGCGGCCTCGGGACCCGCGTACTGCTCGATGACGTCGTGGAGGGCGTCGAAGTACGGGGAGCGGGAACGGTCGGCCCAGACGGTCAGGGCGCAGCGGCCGCCGGGGCGCAGGACGCGGGCGGTCTCCGTCAAGGCCGCGTCCGGGTCGGGGAGGAACTGGGCGCCCTGCAGGCATACGACCGCGTCGAAGGCGGCGTCGGAGTAGGGCAGGGCGTCGGCGGAGGCCGCGGTGAACTCGATGTCCGGGTAGAGGCGCGGGTGCCGGGCCCGGGCGACCTCGAGCATGCCCTCGTCCACGTCGGCGCCGAAGACGCGGCCGGAGGGCCCGACCTGGGCGGCCGCCGCGCGGGCGGTGATGCCGGTGCCGCAGGCCAGGTCGAGCACGGTCGCGCCGGGGTAGAGATCCACGGCGTCCAGGGCCGCGGTGACGAAGGGGGCGGTGAGCGGTGCGGCGTACTGTTCGTAGCGCTCGGGGTCGCTGCCTCTGAGGTGGAAGCCGGGTGCGTCTGCCATGGGGAGCATGTAGCACCGTCCGGTGGCTTCGCCTAGGTGGCGCGCGACGCCCACCCGTTCGCCCGACTCGGTCGGATGAGGCGCACGGTGCCGGTGGCGCGGTCGGCCGCGGGCAGGGATCCGGTGTCCGGCCGGCCGGGTCTTGCGCCCCACGGACGCCGTCGGGGGCGTCTCCCCCGGGCTTGCGTCGGCCGCCCCGCGTCCGCCGGCGGCGGCCGGTTCCTGGTCGTGCCTCCTCGCACCGGCCGGCCGCTCGTCGTGCGCGCCCCGCCGCGGCCGGCCTGTCGACGTCCTTGTCCAGGTTCGGCCCGCCTCTCGACGCGCTCGCCTCGACTCGGCCGGCCTCTCGTCACCCGGATGGCCGATGGCCGGGCCGGGTCACCCCGCCGTCCGCGGCAGCAGGAACTCGCACCAGACGGCCTTGCCGCCGCCCGGGGTGCGGCGGGAGCCCCAGCCGGAGGCGATCGTGGCCACGATGGCGATGCCGCGGCCCGACTCGTCGCCGGGTTCCGCGCGGCGGCGGCGCGGCAGGTGGTCGTCGCCGTCGGTCACCTCGATGATCAGGCGGCGGTCGGTGCGGCGCAGTCGCAGCCGCATCGGCGGGGTGCCGTGCTGGAGGGAGTTGGCGACCAGTTCGCTCGCCGCGAGGACGCCGAGGTCGTGCACCTCGGGCGGGAACCGCCAGCTGGTCAGCACGCCGGAGGCGAAGGCACGGGCGCGGGGCGCCGCTTCGACACCGCCGAGCAGTTCCAGCGCCGCGTTGCGGAACAGCTCGTTCTGCGGGCCGGTGCGGGCCGGGTGCTGGAGGACGAGGACCGCCACGTCGTCGTCGTGGTCGGCGAGGACGCCCGCCGAGCGGACCAGGCGGTCGCAGACGACCTGGGGGCTGCCGGTCGCGCCGGCCAGGGCGCGCTCCAGGGCGGCGATGCCCTCGTCCAGGTCCTCGTCACGCCGTTCCACCAGGCCGTCCGTGTACAGGACCGCGGTGGAGCCGGGGCCCAGCGGGACCGAGCCGGAGGTGTGCACCCAGCCGCCGGTGCCGAGCGGCGGGCCGGTCGGTTCGTCGGCGCGCAGGACCGTGCCGCTGTCGTCGCGGACCAGGATGGGCAGGTGGCCGGCGGAGGCGTACACCAGCCGGCCCTCGTTCGGGTCGTGGACGGCGTAGACGCAGGTGGCGATCTGGTTGGCGTCGATCTCCGTGGCGAGTCCGTCCAGGAGCTGGAGGACCTCGTGCGGGGGGAGGTCGAGGCGGGCGTACGCGCGCACGGCCGTGCGCAGCTGGCCCATGACGGCGGCCGCCCGGACGCCGCGGCCCATCACGTCGCCGATCACCAGGGCGGTGCGGCCGCCGCCGAGGGTGATGACGTCGTACCAGTCGCCGCCGACGGCGGCCTCGGTGCCGCCGGGCTGGTAGGTGGCGGCGATGCGCAGGTCGTCGGGCTGCTCCAGCACCTGCGGCAGCAGGGAGCGCTGGAGGGTGACCGCGGTCTCGCGCTGGCGGCGCTCGCTGGCGCGCAGCCGCTCGGCGGCCTCGGCGTGGTCGGTGACGTCGGTGGCGAAGACGAGGACGCCCAGGCCGCAGCGGTCGTCGGCCGCGGCGACCGGGGTGCAGGTGAAGGTGTACGAGCGGCCGTCCGGCGCCTTGCGGGACTTGAGCGTGCGGGGTCTGCCGCTGCGCAGGACCTGGTCGAGGAGCGGGAACAGGCCGAGTTCGCGCAGTTCGGGCAGGCCCTCCCGGGCGGGTGCGCCGGCGGGCCGGTCACCGAATGCGGACACGTAGGCGTCGTTGACGTAGGTGATGCGGTGGTCGGTGCCGTGGACGAGGGCGACGAGGGCGGGCACGCGGTCGAGCACCTCCCGTGCGGGCAGCTCGTCGACGGCCGGGACGCGCGCCGTCCCGTCCCCGGAGGCGGGCTCCGCGTCGTCCGCCGGCTGCTGCCCGAGGGCGCCGCGGGCCTGGGGTACGGCGCCCTCGCCCCGCCGTTCCGCGGTGGCGATGTGATCGGTCCGCGCGGCGGCGCGGCGCTGCGTTCCGGGGAGCCGGGCGCTCCAGCGCGTGAAGTTCACGAATCCTTGCCTCGTGTCGTCGTCTCGGGCCGGCTCCGGGCCCGGCCGGGGATCTGGGGGCCGCGCCGCGGTGACCGCTCATTCTTACTGCCCCCGGGTGCGGCACAGGAGAAAAAGCGTCAGGGACGAACGGGGGCGAACGGCTGCCCGCCCGCGAACGGGGACCAGTCTGGCAGGGTGGCCGGCCGCACCGGCATATGTCGGACGTGGGAACGTCCGGTGGAGTTCCTGGGTCCGGTCAGGACGACCCCTTCGGGTTGGGCGGCGGCTTGCCCCCGGCCGCCAGTTCGAACTCGGCCCGGGGGTGTTCCAGTGAACCGAGGGAGACGATCTCCCGTTTGAACAGGCCCGCCAGCGTCCACTCCGCCAGTACGCGGGCCTTGCGGTTGAGGGTGGGCACCCTGCTGAGGTGGTAGGCGCGGTGCATGAACCACGCGGGGTAGCCCTTCAGCTTGCGTCCGTAGACCTGGGCGACGCCCTTGTGCAGTCCGAGGGAGGCGACGGACCCGGCGTAGCGGTGCCCGTACGTCTCGAGCGGTTCGCCCCTCAGGGAGTGCGCGATGTTGTCGCCGAGGACCCGCGCCTGGCGCACCGCGTGCTGGGCGTTCGGGGCGGTGAGGCTGCCGGGTTCGCGGGCGGTGACGTCGGGGACGGCGGCGGCGTCCCCCGCGGCCCAGGCGTGGTCGACGCCCTCGACGGTCAGCCGCGCGGTGCACCTGAGGCGGCCGCGCCCGTCGAGTGGCAGGTCGGTGGCGGCGAGGAGGGGATGCGGTTTGACGCCGGCGGTCCACACGAGCGTGCGAGTCGGGAAGCGCTGCCCGTCGCTGAGGACGGCGACGCGGTCGGCGCACGACTCCAGGCGGGTCCCCAGGAGCACCAGGACGTTGCGGCGGCGCAGTTCGGAGACCGTGTAGCGGCCCATCTCCTCGCCGACCTCGGGCAGGATGCGGTCCGAGGCCTCGACGAGGATCCACTTCATGTCGTCGGGCTCGACGTTGTGGTAGTAGCGGGTGGCGTAGCGGGCCATGTCCTCCAGCTCGCCGAGCGCCTCGACACCGGCGTACCCGCCGCCGACGAAGATGAAGGTGAGGGCCGCGTCGCGGACCGCTGGGTCGCGGGTGGAGGAGGCGATGTCCATCTGCTCCAGGACGTGGTTGCGCAGGCCGATGGCCTCCTCGACGGTCTTGAACCCGATGCCGTGTTCGGCGAGGCCCGGGACGGGGAGGGCGCGGGAGACCGAGCCGGGCGCGAGCACCAGCTCGTCGTACGTCACCTTCTCGGGGAGCGCGCCCTCCTCGGCGGCGAGGGTGACGAGGGTCGCGGTGCGGTGGGCGTGGTCGATGGCCGTCGCCTCACCGACGACGATGCGGCACTGCCCGAGCACGCGGCGCAGCGGGACGACGACGTGCCGGGGGGAGATCGCGCCGGCGGCGGCCTCCGGCAGGAACGGCTGATACGTCATGTAGGGGTCGGGCGTGACGACGGTGATCTCGGCCTCGCCCCGCCTGAGCTCCTGTTTCATCCTCCGCTGCAGACGCAGTGCCGTGTACATCCCGACGTAGCCGCCGCCGACAACGAGAATGCGCGCACGTTCCTTCACCCTCCCATGACGCACCCGGCGCTGTCGTTTGTCCACAGCCCCGGCAATGTGTGTGACGGTCGGACCGGACAGCGTACGGTTGGCCGAATCACCGGTGCGGGGGGAGAGTGCGCAGGTCAGGGTGTGTGGGCCGGGGTCCGGGAGGGGATGCAATCCGGACGTATGCGACCCGTGCTCCGATCGGGGGGCGCTCCGTGCGGAACCTGCCCCTTCTGAATTGACCCCCTCTCAACTATGTTCGTGTGTCGACGGGGTGCAGGGGATGTGGTCGAACGAGTCCGCGAGGTCCACCGGATCTCGGAGGCGGGCTCGCTCGCTCACGCACGAGAGCCGTTCCGCTCATCCCGCATTCAGTGGCGGGGAGCGTCTCCGGGGGGAGACGTCATTACCGGGGGATCACTATGCACACTCACGACTCTCGTTGGACGACCGCGTCCGCCCTCGTACCGGGCGGCGCGACGATGAGCACGGCAGCCGACCGGCGCGGGGACGAGACCCGGGCGGTCCGGACGGCTCCGCTGCGCGTGGACGCACAGCGCAATCTGGAGCATGTGCTGCGGGCGGCGCGGGAGGTCTTCGGCGAGCTGGGGTACGGGGCGCCGATGGAGGACGTGGCGCGGCGCGCGCGGGTCGGCGTCGGCACCGTGTACCGGCGCTTCCCCAGCAAGGACGTGCTGGTGCGGCGGATCGCCGAGGAGGAGACGTCCCGGCTGACCGAGCAGGCGCGGGCGGCGCTCGGGCAGGAGGACGAGCCGTGGTCGGCACTGTCCCGTTTCCTGCGTACGTCGGTGGCCTCCGGCGCCGGGCGGCTGCTGCCGCCGCAGGTGCTGCGGGTCGGGGTGGCGGACGAGGCGGCGGGACCGGGCGCGGCGCGGGTGCCGCAGCAGCGGGCGCAGTCCGCCGCGGAGGAGCCGCGGCCGGCGCCGGACGACGTCCGGGCGATCCCGGACGACGTCCGGGCGGTCCCGGCGGTCGCCGTGGACGACGCCCCGGGGGCGGCGGCGCTGCTGGACGTCGTGGGACAGCTCGTGGAACGGGCGCGCACGGCGGGCGAGTTGCGCACGGACGTGTCGGTGTCGGACGTGCTGCTGGTCATCGCGACGGCGGCGCCCTCACTGCCGGACGCGGCGCAGCAGGCGGCCGCCTCGGCCCGGCTGCTGGACATCCTGCTGGAGGGCCTGCGGTCGCGGCCGGTGTGAGCGGGCGGGCGGTCTTGGGCGGGGACGGTCGCCGACGGGGAGGACTGCGGACGGGGACGGCCGTCGGCCCGGGCGGACGTCGGCTTGGGGGCCTCGGCCCGGGCGGATGTCGGCCCGAGCGGACGGCGACCCGAGCGGCCATCGGCCCGAGCGGCCATCGGCTTAGGCGGACGTCGGCTTGGGCGGACGTGGCGCGAGCGGGTGGCAGGCACGGGACGGGACGGCCGCCGACCCGAGCGGCCATCGGCCCCGGCGGACGTCGACCCGAGCGGCCACCGGCCCAAGCGGACGTCGGCTTGGGCGGACGTGGCGCGAGCGGGTGGCAGGCACGGCCGGGAGGTCCGCTCATGGGCGATCCGGTGTGAGGTCACTCGAAAGGGTGATTGTCGGTGTCGGGTGCCGTGCCGGGCGCCCGGCTCGCGCCTGAGCCGGGAACGCGGGATCGGCACCCGGACTGCCTGGTACGCGGCGTCTGTTGAGCCCCCGTGGCCCCAAGGGGCGTGAGCCGGGCGGCGCCTCGGATCCTCACAGGGGTGTGCACGCCTCGTACAGCCGCGTCCCGGCCGGAGGGCCCTGTGGCACGCTGACCCGGTGATCGGGACGGCTGGGCAGGCGGGGGCTTTCCGCGATGGGCTTTGACGGGCGCGACGAGTCACTCGGTGACGAGGAGACGGACGCCGACGGCGCGGGCCCCGGCCAGGTCCCGAGCCAGGGCGGGCGACCGGGCGCGGCGCGCGGAAGCGGTGCCGCCCAGGACGGGTCCCCCACCGAGGACGAGGGTGCGCCCCGAGGCGGCCTGCCCGCCCAAGGGGGTCCACCGGCCCGGGGCGGTCGGCCGGCCCAGGGGGTCGTGCCTGCCGCGGAAGACGGGTGCGCCGCCCCGGACGAGGATCCGGCCCAGGCGGGTCTGCCCGCCCAGGGCGGACGGCCCACCCAGGGGGCCGTCCCGGCCCAGGACGGGCCCCGGGGCCGGGACGATCCGGGGGCCCACGACGATCGGGGGGCCCATGACGATCCGGGGGCCCACGACGGGGCGGCGGCCGAGGGCTGGGTTCCGGCTCAGGGTGGTGTGCCGGCCGACGACGCCGTGGGAGCGCAGGGCGGTGTGCCCGCCCAGGGGAGCGCACCGCTGGACGACCGCCCGCCGGCGTGGGGCGGCGTACCGGGCGGCGGGCGCGTCCCGCACCCGGACGGCGTCCCCGCCCAGCGGGAGGGACACGGGGGAGGCGTCCTGCCGCCACCGGCGGCGCCGCTGCCGCCGTCCGACGCGGAACTGGTCGGGCGGGTGCGGGAGGGCGACGACACGGCGTACGCGGAGCTGTGCCGGCGCCATGCCGACGCCGTGCGCCGGTACGCCGCCACCTGCTGCCGTGACGCTCACACGGCCGACGACCTCACCGCCGAGGTGTTCGCCCGCGTGCTCCAGGCGGTGCGCGGCGGCTCCGGCCCCGAGCACGCCGTACGCGCGTATCTGCTGACCACCGTCCGCCGCGTCGCGGCTCAGTGGACGAGGACGGCCAGGCGCGAGCACCTGGTGGAGGACTTCGCGGTGTTCGCGGCGCAGGCCGAGTACGGCCCGAAGGCGCCCGGTGACCCGGCGGCCCCCGGCCTCCCCGGAGCGGGGCTCGAACTCGGCGCCGACGTGCGGGCGATGCACGAGGCCGAGCAGTCCCTCGCCGTGCGCGCCTTCCGCTCGCTGCCCGAGCGGTGGCAGGCCGTGCTCTGGCACACCGAGGTCGAGGACGAGCCGCCGAGCAAGGTCGCCCCGCTGTTCGGGCTGGACGCCAACGGCACGCGCGTGCTCGCCGGCCGGGCCCGTGAGGGACTGAAGCAGGCCCACCTCCAGGCGCACGTCAGCGCCGCCCTGGCGCGGAACGCGGAGTGCGCCCGCCACGCCGGCCGGCTCGGCGCCTACGCCCGCGGCCGGCTGCGCGCCCGTGCCGAGCGGGGCCTGCGCAGGCACCTGGAGGAGTGCGCCAGGTGCCGGGTGGCGGCCGGCCAGATCGAGGAGGTCGCCGGCGCGATCCCCGCGGCCGTACCGGTCGCCGTCCTCGGCTGGTTCGGCGCGGCCGGGTACGCCAAGGCGCTCGGGATCCTCGCCGGTGGGGCGGGGGCGGCGGGCGCCACGGGGGCGGCGGCCCCGGTCGGCGGCGGTTCGTCCGGCGGGACGGGCGCGCAGCCGGCCGCGGGAGCGTCGGGTGCGTCGGGTGCCGGAGGCGCGGGGGTCTCGTCCGGCGGAAAGGATGCCGTGGCCGGGTCCGAGCGGCTGGGCGGCTCGGTGGCGGCCGGCGTCGCGGCCGGCGTCGCCGCCGTCGCCGTCACGGCCATCGCGCTGGCGGTGACCGCCCAGAACGGACCGGCGGACAAGCCACCGCCCGCGCCCCCGCCGCCGGCCTCCTCGCCGATGGTCCGGCCCGAGCCGCCGTCGCCGGCACCGGCGCGGACGAAGCACACCACGAAGCCCCCGCCGGCCGGTGAAAAGTCGGTGAGACCGGCCCCGACGCCCGCCCCCGCGTCCGTCGCGTCGCCGTCGGTCCTCAAGTCCCCGGCGCTCCCCTCGCCGTCGGCGCCCGCGCCGGAGCCGTCGTCCCCGAGCGTCCCGCCGCCGCCCGGCCCGGCCCCCGGCACGACGTCCGCGCCCGTGCCGGCTCCCGCGGCGCCTCCTCCGCCCGCTCCCGCGGTCTACCGGTGGAGCGAGCTCGACTACGACCTCACCGGGGACGGTACGGAGCCCGAGATGCGGATCGGCGCGAGCAGTTGGGTCTGGCAGCGGTACGGCATGTCGGTCGCGGGCAGGCGGTTCGGGCCCGGGGTGACCGTCCACGGCCGGTCCTCCGTCACCGTCGCACTCAACCGCGCGTGCTCCGCCTACGACGCCCGGGCCGGCCTGGACGACCTGACGGCCGGGTTCGGCACGGTCTCCTTCTCGGTGTACGCCGACGGCGTGCGGCTGTGGCGCTCCCGGGTGATCGCGGGCGGTGATCCGGCCGTGCCCGTCCACGTGGACCTCACCGGCCGCGGGACCGTCCGTCTCGTGGTCGAGCCACGGGGCCCCCACGGTGCCGTGGCGCTCGCGGACTGGGCGGAATCGACGTTCACCTGCGACGCACGCGCCGGCCAGTGACCGGCCGGCCCGAGACCCGAACCCCGACGCCCCGCCAGCGAGGAGCGCGGAGAGACGGGCCACGGACCGCA
>NZ_JBEYXZ010000029.1:11536-93998 GCF_040645305.1 Streptomyces sp. NPDC046831
ACGTGCGCCTCTGCGGTCCGGCAGCCACACCCCCGCCAGCACATCTGCGACGCACGCGCCGGCCAGTGACCGGCCGGCCCGAGACCCGAACCCCGACGCCCCGCCAGCGAGGAGCGCGGAGAGACGGGCCACGGACCGCCGCACACCGCGATCCCTGAGACGTGCGCCTCTGCGGTCCGGCAGCCACACCCCCGCCAGCACATCTGCGACGCACGCGCCGGCCAGTGACCGGCCGGCCCGAGACCCGAACCCCGGCGCCCCGCCAGCGAGGAGCGCGGAGAGACGGGCCGCGGACCGCCGCACACCGCGATCCCTGAGACGTGCGCCTCTGCGGTCCGGCAGCCGCAGTCACATGACTGTCAGCTCACCCGGCGCACCCTCGGACCTCGCGTCCGACCGCGACAAGAGCCTCGGCGACCGATGCGCACCACGGCGGGCCGCTACGCCCCGGACGCCAGCGCCCCCCGCTGCGGGGCGATCCCCGCCGGGACCGCGCGGGCCCGCGCCGGCGTGCCGGTCCAGCAGGTGCCGCGCCGGGCCAGCAGGCGCCGCAGCCACAGTTCGAGGGAGACCAGGTCGGCCAGCCCGTCCAGCGGCAGCGGCTCCCCCTGCGCCGCCGCCCGCAGGGCCTTGCGCACCACACGGGCCTCCACCAGCCCCGCCTCGGCGAGGAGCGGTGTGGCGAAGAGGTCGACCAGGGAGTTCACGGCCACCCGCAGCCCCGTCCGGGCCGCCGCGGCCGACGTGTGGGAGGGCGCGCCCCAGCCGGGCGGCAGCTCCCGCACCCCGGCCCCCTCCAGCACCGTCCGCAGGATCGCCGCCCGCGCCCCCGGCTGCACGCGCAGCGCCTCCGGCAGGGCCCGGCCCGCCCGCACGACCTGGTTGTCGAGGAACGGCATGTGCAGCCGCTGGGAGCGGATCTCGGCGGCCTGCTCCAGGACCCGCAGGTCCGCCGCCTGCCGGGCGAGCACGGCACGTGCCCGGTAGTCGCCGGGACGCTGTCCCGGCCCGACCCCGGAACGGCTGGTCGCCCGCTGCAGCCGAACCGATACTTCAGCCAGCGCCTCTCCGGTCAGCCAGCGTGCCGCGGGCCCGGGTCTGGCCCAGGTGAGCGCGGCGAGGGACGCGCCCACCGCGCCGCCGGGCTCGTCGAAGCCGCGCTGCCGCAGCCGCTCGGCGAGCGTCTCCAGGCCCGCGTGGTACGACGTCCGCGCCAGCCGCCGGGCCGCGCCGTACACGCGCGCGGGGACCATCACCGAACCGTCGGCGCGGGTCAGCGCGGCGACGGGCCGGACGAGGTGGCGCCGCTTGCGGTCCATCAGCAGGTCGGCCAGGCGCGCGGGGTGCGCGTCCAGGACCTCGCGGGCGCCGTACCCGGTGAAGTGGTCCGCGCTGCCGGAGACCAGCCGCGCCCGGTGCCGGGCCGCCGCGACCAGCGAGGGTCCCGGCTCGTCCGTCAGCGGCCCCTCCAGGTCGGCGTAGGGCAGCACCTCCTCGCCGCCCGCCACCACGACGTGGTGCACGCGGGGGCCGGCCGCGATCGCCCCGGCCCGTTCCAGTTCGGCCTCGCGCCCGCCGACGGCCAGGTCGTTGAAGGTGACGGCGAGCAGGCGCTCGCCGGCTCCCGTGCCGTGGCCCAGGAGCGTCCCCGGTCTGCCCGGCAGGCCGGCGGCGAGCAGGGCCAGGGTGCCGGAGGCCGGGCCGCCGGACAGGTCGGCCCCGATGCCCGGCACCGGCATCCCGCGGGCCGCGCGGCGCTCGGCGGGGCCCATGCCCGGCACGGGCCCGGGATCGATGTCGGGGACGTGGCGGGGCGCGGAGAGGCGCACGCGCACGGCCTCCACGAGCGCGTCCCGCACCGCGTCGACCGCGCTGTCCGGGTCGGCCGGGGGCGCCGCGACGGCGAGCGAGGCGACGGGGTCGTACCCCGCCACCTCCCGCGACCCGGTGCGCAGGATCAGCGCGTGGCCGGGCGGGACCCGCCGCACGCCCTCGTACGGCGTCGAGTCGTGCAGGGCGGCCGGGACGTCGGGGGCGGCGAGCAGCGCGGCGAGGTGCGCGAAGTCGAGGTTGGCCTCGACGAGGTCGGCCAGCGGCAGCGCGGCCGTCGCGTACGCGGTGCCGCCGGCCCAGGGGGTGTGGAAGACCGGGCGGGCGCCCGCGAGGTCGCCGCAGACGGTGATGCGCCGGCCCACCTGGACGACGGCCGTGTAGCTGCCCGCCCAGGCGGTCAGGTGCCGCAGGGCACCGCCGCGCGCGGCGAGCAGGCCGACCCTGAGCTCCTCGTCGGAGGCGCCGCAGATGCCGAGGACGGCGATGCGGGTCCGGGCGTCGACGCTCACCAGCCGGATCTCGTCGGGCCGCCAGTCGCCGACGGCCCACAGCGGGTCGGGGTCGCCCCACAGCAGCTGGGAGCCGACCGGCTGCACGGTCTCACCGTCGGGTCCGGTGGCGCCCGCGGAACCGATGCGGGCGGCCCCCGCGGCGGTGCTGCTCCATCCCACCAACCACCGCATCGCCGCCTCCACAGACCGTGGACCACCAGTGCACCGCACGAACAGGGCACCATGCTGCCACGAAGGAGGCGTGCCGGAGCGGAGGCGGCGCCGCCCGTGCCGGACGGCGCGCGCCCTCGCGCGCCTGCTCGAACACGGGTCAACTCCCGCACCGGGCACGGTTGCTGCGACCTGAATGCGCCCCCGGATGCGCTCGTGACGACACCCTGTACGCCCTCAACTCCCCTGGCGAGGAGGGAAATCGACGGCGGGAAGCAGGATCGATTTTCGGCCGAATCGCCGACGAGGGGACAGACGTGCGCACGCTCCGTACATGGTCCGCGCACCGGCGGACAACGCACGGTCCGGGAGGCGGAGTTCGCCTCCCGGACCGTTCCGCCGCCCGCGGGGATGGTGGCGGCGGTGTCCCCCAGCCCACTGGTCCAGCACAGCGGGCCGACCCACGCACCATCATGGAACCGCTCCCCCGGTGGCCGGAGAAGAGCGCACGGGCGGGCGCACGGCCACACGTCGGGAGCGCGCCGCAACCCTGCGTGCTGGGCCCGTACTTCCGTACGGGCCACAATCCCGCCATCCGGAAGAATGCCCCTTAACGCTTGGGATGCGGCGAACTACGCTGGGTTTACGAATGCCGCGTGCTTATGCCATCGCGGCAGCCGTCTGTGTCGAGGGGTGGCGCATGTCCAGGGAGCAACGCGGGCCGAACGAGAAACTCGGCGCCGTTCTCGCCCTCGCGGGCATCAGCAACGCGGGACTCGCCCGACGCGTCAACGACCTCGGCGCCCAGCGGGGGTTGACCCTTCGCTACGACAAGACCTCGGTGGCGCGGTGGGTGTCGAAGGGGATGGTGCCGCAGGGCGCGGCGCCGCACCTCATCGCGGCCGCCATCGGGCAGAAGCTCGGCCGCCCGGTGCCGCTGCACGAGATCGGCCTGGCCGACGCGGACCCCGCGCCCGAGGTCGGCCTCGCCTTCCCCAGGGACGTCAGCCAGGCGGTCCGGTCGGCGACGGAGCTGTACCGGCTGGATCTCGCGGGCCGCAGGGCCGGCTCCGGCGGCATCTGGCAGTCACTGGCCGGCTCGTTCGCGGTGAGCGCCTACGCGACGCCGGCCTCACGGTGGCTGATAACCCCGGCCGACAGCTCGGTGGCGCGCGAGGCCGGTCCGGCGGAGGGCTCGGGCGCACCGATCAAAGTCGGCCACAGCGACGTGCGGAAGCTGCGGGAGGCCGCCGAGGACGCCAGGCGCTGGGACTCCAAGTACGGGGGCGGCGACTGGCGTTCGTCGATGGTGCCCGAGTGCCTGCGGGTGGAGGCCGCTCCGCTGCTGCTCGGTTCGTACTCCGACGAGGTCGGCCGGGCGCTGTTCGGCGCGGCCGCCGAACTGACCCGGCTGGCGGGCTGGATGGCCTTCGACACCGGCCAGCAGGAGGCCGCCCAGCGGTACTACATCCAGGCGCTGCGCCTGGCCCGGGCGGCCGCCGACGTCCCCCTCGGCGGGTACGTGCTGGCGTCCATGTCCCTCCAGGCGACCTACCGCGGCTTCGGCGACGAGGGCGTCGACCTGGCGCAGGCGGCCCTGGAGCGCAACCGCGGCCTGGCCACGGCCCGCACCATGAGCTTCTTCCGCCTCGTCGAGGCCCGCGCGCACGCACGCGCCGGCGACGCGCAGGCGGCCGGCGCCGCGCTGAAGACGGCGGAGGGCTGGCTGGAGCGCTCGCGCGACGGGGACACCGACCCCTCCTGGCTCGGGTTCTACGGCTACGACCGGTTCGCCGCCGACGCCGCCGAGTGCTACCGCGACCTGAAGGCGCCGCGCCAGGTCCGCCGCTTCACCGAGCAGGCGCTGTCGCAGCCGACGGAGGAGTTCGTGCGCTCGCACGGTCTGCGGCTGGTCGTCTCGGCCGTGGCCGAACTGGAGTCGGGCAACCTGGACGCGGCGTGCGAGCAGGGCGTGCGTGCCGTGGAGGTCGCCGGGCGCATCTCGTCCGCCCGGACCACCGAGTACGTCAAGGACCTGCTGCACCGGCTGGAGCCGTACGGCGACGAGCCGCGCGTGGTCGAGCTGCGCGAGCGCGCGCGTCCGCTGCTGATGACGCCGGCCTGACCGGCCCGCCGACACGGCGCCGCGACGCCGGCCGGTCACGGACGCCTCCCGGGTTTGAGGGCATTGTCAGTGGCGCAGTGCACTATCGGAGGCCGGGAGGTGGCGCAGGTGCGGCGGGAGATCGCCTACGACTGTGACGTGCTCGTGATCGGCGGCGGCATCGTCGGTCTGTCGACGGCGTACGCGATCACGCGCGCCGCGCCGGGCACACGGGTCACGGTCCTGGAGAAGGAAGCGGGTCCGGCCCGGCACCAGACCGGGCGCAACAGCGGGGTCATCCACAGCGGGATCTACTACCGCCCGGGCTCGCTGAAGGCGCGGTACGCGGTGCGGGGCGCGGCCGAGATGGTCAAGTTCTGCGCCGAGTACGGCATCGCGCACGCGGTCACCGGCAAGCTGATCGTGGCCACCGGCCGGGAGGAGCTGCCCCGGCTGCACGCGCTGGTGCAGCGCGGCCGGGAGAACGGCATTCCGGTGCGGGAGCTGGGTCCGGCCCAGATCACCGAGTACGAGCCCGAGGTGCGCGGGCTGGCCGCGATCCACGTCGGCACGACGGGGATCTGCGACTTCACCGGCGTCGCCCGGCAGCTCGCCCTGGCCTCGGGCGCGGAGATCCGCTACGGCGCCCGGGTGGTACGGGTGGACCGGCGCCCGGAGCGGGGCGTGGCCGTGCGCACGGCGGACGGTGACGTGGTCCGCGGCCGGGTGCTGGTGAACTGCGCCGGGCTGTACTGCGACGAGGTGGCGCGGCTGACCGGGGACGAGCCCGAGGTGCGGATCGTGCCGTTCCGCGGGGAGTACTACGAGCTGGCGCGGCCGGAGCTGGTGCGGGGGCTGGTGTATCCGGTGCCGGACCCGGCCTTCCCGTTCCTCGGGGTGCACCTGACCCGCGGGATCGACGGGGGCGTGCACATCGGGCCCAACGCGGTGCCGGCGCTGGCGCGCGAGGGGTACGGGTGGGGGGTCGTCCGGCCGCGCGAGCTGGCGGCCACGCTGACGTGGCCCGGCGCCTGGCGGATCGCCCGCCGGCACTGGCGGTACGGGACCGGGGAGCTGCGGCGCTCGGTGTCGAGGGCGGCGTTCACGCGGGCCGTGCGCAGGCTGCTGCCGGCGGTGCGGGAGGACGACCTGGTGGCGGCGCCCGCGGGCGTGCGGGCGCAGGCGGTGCTCCGGGACGGCACCCTGGTGGACGACTTCCTGATCCGGGAGGGCGCCCGGGCGGTGCACGTGCTGAACGCCCCGTCGCCGGCGGCCACGGCGTCCCTGCCGATCGGACGGGAGGTGGCGAGGAGGGCACTGGCCGTGCTGCGGTCCGCGTGACGGGGCCGGACGCGCCCGGGCCCGGCGCCCCCGCCGGCGTGGGCGCGCAGGACGTCCCGGCCCTTCGCCCCGCCGCAGCGGGCGCCGGCGCAGGACGTCCCGGTCCGGCGCCCCCGCCGGGGTGGGCGCCGGCGCAGGACGTCCGGCCCGGCGGGCCGCCGCACTGGGCGCCGACGCAGGACGTCCGGCCCGGCGCCCCGCCGCAGTGGGCGCCGGCGCAGGACCCGGCTCGCCCGGCGGGCCGTCCGGTTCCCGCGCCGTCCCCGTAAAATCGGCTGCACTGTGTCGAACTTCCTGAACACCCCCGACGCCTCCCGGACCGCCCCCGGCGAGCGGCCCGGTCACACCCCCGGCGCGTCCGTCCCGCAGGCCCGGGCCAAGGGGGAGCCGCGCTTCCCCGGCGGGCCCCAGGCCGATCCGGCCGGGTCGCACTTCGAGCGGCGCATCCGCAGCTTCCAGCCGCGGCGCAGCCGCGTGACCACGGGCCAGGCAGACGCGCTGCAGCGGCTGTGGCCCGTCTGGGGGCTGGACATCGACGGGCAGCGGGTGATCGACCCGGCCGAGCTGTTCGGGAACACGAACCCCGTGGTGCTGGAGATCGGCTTCGGCATGGGCGAGGCCACCGCGCGGATGGCGGCGGCGGACCCCGGCACCAACATCCTCGCCGTCGACGTGCACACCCCCGGCCAGGGCAATCTGCTGGCCCTCGCCGAACGGGGAGGCCCGACCGGCCCGGACGGGACCGGAGGCGGAGGCGCGCTGACGAACGTCCGGGTCGCCAACGGCGACGCCATCATCCTGCTCCGGGAGATGCTCGCCCCGGACGCGCTCGACGGACTGCGCGTCTACTTCCCCGACCCCTGGCCCAAGAAGCGGCACCACAAGCGGCGGCTGATCCAGCCCGAGTTCCTGACCCTGGCCGCGTCCCGGCTGCGCCCCGGCGCCCTGGTCCACCTCGCCACCGACTGGGAGCCGTACGCCGAGCAGATGCTCGAGGTGCTGTCCGCGCACCCGGCCTTCGAGAACACGCAGGCCGACGGCGGTTTCGCGCCCCGGCCCGGCTTCCGGCCGCTGACCCGTTTCGAGGCCCAGGGGCTGGAGAAGGGCCATGTGGTGAACGACCTCCTCTTCCGCCGCGTACCGCACGGGAGCCGGCCGCGGCCCCAGCGCCCGTCGGACCGGCCCTCCACCGAGCGCCCCGACCGCGGCTGACCGGTCCTCGCCGCACGAGGTCCTGTCGCCGGGGGGCGCCCCACCTCGTTAGGGTCGATGCCGTGGCCACCTGTCCCCCGTACCCGACGTCCCCCAGCGGCCCGGTCGGCGGCGCGCCGCGGCACGCGCACTGGTGGCAGCGCCGGTGGGTGCGGTACGGCGCCCCGGCCGCCCTGCTCGCGCTGTCCGGGCTGGTCATCCTCGCCCTCGTCCGCGAGCAGACCGGCACCGAGGGGTTCCTCGTCGGGCTGGGGCTCGCCGTCCTGCCCGTACCGCTGCTCATGGCCGCCTTCCGCTGGCTGGACCGGGTGGAGCCCGGCCCCTGGCGGAACCTGCTGTTCGCCTTCGCCTGGGGTGCCTGCGCGGCCGCGCTCATCGCGATCGTCGCCAACAGCTTCGCGACGCACTGGATCGCCACGGCGACCGCCGACCCGTCGGGCGCGGACACCCTGGGGGCGACCGTGATAGCGCCGGTCGTGGAGGAGTCCGCGAAGGCCACCGCGCTGCTGCTGGTCTTCGTCTTCCGCAGACGGGACTTCACCGGCATCGTCGACGGGGTGGTGATAGCCGGGGTCACCGCCACCGGCTTCGCTTTCACCGAGAACATCCTGTACCTCGGGACCGCCTTCGGCACCGATCAGCTCTCCGGCGAGCCGGGCCTGCCCTCCGTCACCGCGGCGACCTTCTTCGTGCGCATCGTCATGTCGCCGTTCGCGCATCCGCTGTTCACCGTCATGGCCGGCATCGGCTTTGGCATGTCCGCCCTCCTCGCCGACCACCAGCGCGTGCGGCGGGCGCTGCTGCCGCCGGCCGGGCTGCTGCTCGCGATGGGCATGCACGCGATGTGGAACGGCTCCGCGTCCTTCGGCGGCTACGGATTCCTCGCCGTGTACGCCGCCTTCATGCTGCCCGCCTTCGGGCTGCTGACCTGGCTGGTGGTGTGGACGCGGCAGCGGGAGCTGCGGACCGTGCGGGAGGAGCTGCCGGCCTACGCGGCCGCCGGATGGCTGTCGCCGGCCGAACCGTACGCCCTGGGCTCCATGCGGGCGCGCCGGCTGGCCCGGGACCACGCGCGGCGCCACGCCGGGAGGGCGGCGGCCCGGGCCGTCGCCCAGTACGAGGCGTACGCGACGTCGCTGGCCTTCCTGCGGCGCCGGGGGCGCCGGGGCCGGGCCGGCGCCGACTTCGTCCCGCGGGAGCAGGAACTGCTGTGGGAGCTGTGGCGGCGCCGGGACGTGGCCGGGCCCGCCCTGGACCACGCGGCGCGCCGGACGGCGCCGCCGGTGCGGGTGGCTCCGCCGCCGTGGCCGCTGCACGGGGCGTACGGGCCGCCCTACCAGGTGTACCGCCAGCCGTCGGCCCACCGGCCGTACGGTCCGGCGGCGCCGTACCCGGCGCACAACCCGTACCGGTCCTGAGGCCCGGCCGGGGCGAAGCACGCCGGCGGGCCTCCTGCCGGGCCGGGCGGGCGGACCGGCGGGCGAGCCACCGCGCCCGGACACACGGCGACCGCACCCGCGTCGCGTCGCAGGACCGCGCCCGGGCACCGGCCAGGGCACCCGCGTGGCAGGCGCACCCCGGCGGGCGGTTCACCGCATCCGAGGACCGGCGACGGCACCCGCTGGGGAGGCAGGCCACGGCGGGCGAGTCACCGCACCCGCGGACCGGCGACCGCACCCCTCGTCGCAGGCAGGCCACGGCGGGCGAGTCACCGCACCCGCGGACCGGCGACCGCACCCCGCGTCGCAGGCAGGCCACGGCGGGCACGGACGACCGCGCCCGGGGGCCGGTGACCGCGCCCGCTCGGGGGTGCGCCTAGGCCGACGCCTCGTCCAGCTTCGCGATCTCCTGGCCGGACAGCGCCAGCTCCGCCACTCCCACCAGCGCGGGCAGCTGCTCCACGGTGCGCGCCGAGGCGATCGGGGCCGCCACCGTCGGCTGCGCGGCCAGCCAGGCCAGGGCGACCGTCGCGACGGGGACGTCGTGGGCCGCGGCGATCTCGTCGAGGGCGGTGAGGACCTTGCGGCCCCGCTCGCTCTCCAGGTGCTTGCCGGCGCCCTGGGCCCGTGGGCTGTCCACCGTCGCGCCGGGGCGGTACTTGCCGGTCAGGAAGCCGGAGGCCAGCGCGTAGTACGGGACGGCGGCCAGGCCGGAGCGCTCGGCGAGGTCGCGGAGCGGTCCCTCGTAGGTGTCGCGTGAGACCAGGTTGTAGTGGGGCTGCAGCGCCACGTACCGGGCCAGGCCCTCGCGCTCGGAGAAGTCGAGGGACGCGCGCAGGCGCTCGGCGGAGATGTTCGAGGCGGCGATGTGGCGGACCTTGCCCGCCGTCACCAGGTCGTCGAGGGCGCCGATGATCTCCTCGACCGGCACCTCCGGCTTGTCGAAGTGGGTGTAGTACAGGTCGATGTGGTCGGTGCCCAGGCGCCGCAGGGAGGCGTCGGCCGCGGCCTTGATGTTGGCGGCGGTCAGCCCCTGGAAGTCGGGGTGCTGGCTGACCTTGGTGGCGATGACCACGTCGGAGCGGTTGCCGCGTTCCTTGATCCACTTGCCGACGATGGTCTCCGACTCGCCGCCGCTGTTGCCCTCCACCCAGGCCGAGTAGGAGTCGGCGGTGTCGATGAAGTTGCCGCCGGCGGCCGCGTAGGCGTCGAGGACGGCGAAGGACTGCGCCTCGTCGGCGGTCCAGCCGAAGACGTTGCCGCCGAGGGCGAGCGGGAAGACCTCGAGGTCGGACGTACCCAGCTTGCGTAGAGAAGTCATGTCCAGTGTCAACGCACGTTCCGGAGCGCTCAATTCCGGATCCGCTGCAAAAG
This sequence comes from Streptomyces sp. NPDC046831, assembly GCF_040645305.1. Taxonomy (NCBI): domain Bacteria; kingdom Bacillati; phylum Actinomycetota; class Actinomycetes; order Kitasatosporales; family Streptomycetaceae; genus Streptomyces; species Streptomyces sp. NPDC046831. The sequence goes on from NZ_JBEYXZ010000029.1 coordinate 21,502, forward strand.
GTGGGCAAACACCTGACCGGCGGTCCTGACGTCGGGGGGACGTCGTCAGGACCGCCGGGGCCGGGAAGCGGCTGTCAGGGGGTGAGGCCCTTGTCGCGCAGCCACGCCGCCGGGTCGATGCCGGTGGCCTGGCCCCCGGGGTGGACCTCGAAGTGCAGGTGCGGTCCGGTGACGTTGCCCGTGGCGCCCACGCGGCCGATCACGTCGCCGGTGGCGACCTTCTGCCCGACGCTCGCGCTGATCGACGACTGGTGGCAGAACCACAGCTCAGTGCCGTCGTCGAGGGTGAGGATGGTGCGGTAGCCGTACGCGCCGGCCCAGCCGGCCTCGGTGATGGTGCCGCCGTGCACGGCCTTGATGAGGGTGCCCGTGGGCGCGGCGAAGTCCAGCCCGGTGTGGTAGCCGGAGGACCACATGGAACCGGCCTGGCCGAAGGCCGAGGTCAGGGTGTACGAGGAGGTGGGGAGCGTGTACTGCGCGGCCAGCCGGGCCAGGCGCTCGGCCTCGGCCTTCTTCGCGGCCTCCTGCTCCGCCTCCTTCTCCGCGGCGGCGGCCTTGGCCTCGGCCTCCTTCACCGCCTTGGCGGCGGCCTCCTCCGCCTGCCGGGCGGCGGCGGCGGCCGCGGCCTGCTGGGCCTTCGTGTCGACCTGGACCTGCTGCTGCTCGGCCTGGGCCATGATCCGGTTGCGCAGGGCCTCGCCCGCGTCGGAGGACCCCTGCGCCGAGTCGGCGGCGCTGGTGGTGAGGCTGCTGAGCGCGGTCGCGGAGCCCTGGGCCGCCGGTGCGGAGCCCTCGTCGTCGAAGAGGGTGCCCACGGAGGGCAGATCGGGCATGGAGATCGACACCGGCGGCTTGCCGGTCTGGGCGCTGGCCATGCCGCCCGCGCCCACGGCGGCGATGACGCCGACGCCGAGGACGGTGGAGCTGCGGGCGAGCCCGCCGCCGCGCTGCTTGGTGACGCGATGCCGGCCACGGACCGGGCGGACGGAGTCCGCGGTGGGGTTCCACTCCTCCCACGGGCCCTCGTCGGGGATGCGGCTGCCGTACCCGAAGGTGTCGGTGCTGTTCCCGCCGGTGTGGAACGGGGCCTGGGGGGCAGGCGGGTTGGACGCCACGCGGGCGCGCTCCTTTCCTTCCGTTCGCCTACCGGGTTAGCTGACGGGTTCGGAGCGGGAAGGTCTCCTACGCGCGTATACCGCCCGTTCGACACGGCGGACTACGCTCGACTCACCCCAGGTTGGTGGTTCCCCGGTTCCCTGACGGGATTCGGCGCGTGCGCACGGAGCCGTCTCGGGTGACGGCTGGGACGACCGCGCTGCGTTATCGAACGTTAATAGACCCGGGCCGTGGATTCCAAGCCGTTCGGCTTGATCGTTAAACCCAATTGGCGCGGAGAATCTGGCCGACGGGGGTCAAATACGGGCGAGTCGGCCAACCTCCGTGTGCACATGCCGCCTGACGATATGTCAGCCGTTGTGCGCGCGGAGACGGCACGCTCACCCACGGTGACGCGGCGTCAGGACCGCCGTACGGCCAGCAGGGCCATGTCGTCCGACAGGCCGTCCCCCGTGTGCCGGCGCACCTCCGCCGCGAGGGTGTCCAGCAGGGCGTGCGGGTCCCGGAAGGCCCGTCCGGCCAGGCGCTGCTCGGGGTCGTAGAAGCGGCCCCGTTCGTCGCGGGCCTCGGACAGTCCGTCGGTGTGCAGGAGGAGGGTCGCCCCGGCGGGGAAGCGGGTCTCCTCCGCACGGCCGGGCCGGACGCCGAGGTCCTCCAGGCCGAGCGGCAGCGCGGGCTCGGCGGCGAGCAGCGGACGCACGGTGCCGTCGGCGTGCAGCAGGAGCGGCGGCGGATGACCGCGGTTGACGATCCTCACCACCGCCCGGTCGTGCGGGATCTCGGCGAGGACGGCCGTGGTGAAGTCCTCGCACGCGTCGGGCCCGCCGCGCCGCGCGTCCTCGCGGGCCAGCGCCCGCTCCAGCCGGCCCGCCACCCCCTCCAGCGTGGCCTCCTGCTCGGCGGCCTCCCGGAACGCCCCGAGGACCACGGCCACGGCCGCCACCGCCCCCATCCCCTTGCCGCGCACGTCGCCGACGACGAGCCGCACGCCGTACGGGGTGTCCTGCACGGCGTACAGGTCCCCGCCGATGAACGCGTCCGCCTGCGCCGCCTCGTAGCAGGCCGCGACGTCCAGCCCGCCGATCCGCCCGGCCGGCTCCGGCAGCACCGCGCGCTGGGCGGCCTCGGCGATCTCGTGGGCGGAGGCCAGCCGCTCGTGGCCGCGGCGCACGAGGAGGTTGATGAGCACGGCCAGCACCGCGACGGTCGCCACGGTGACCAGTTCGGTGAACGCCTCGACGCGCCGTACGGCACCGGTGCCGAGGTGCACCGCGAGCACGACGGCGACCGCCGCCGCCCCGGTGAGCGCGGTGGCCCGCCGGGACAGCAGCGGCGCGGCGACCAGGGGCGCGGCCGTCAGGAGCGGGGCCGCGGTGACGTCGGTGGGGGCGAGGCAGTCGAAGCAGGCGCCGACGGCGAGCAGCAGCGCCGGGAGCAGCCGGGTGAGGGCACGGGCGTACGGGATCCGCCGCCGCCCGCCCGCACCGGGCGGAACGGGAGCGGCAGCACTGTCCCCGGCTGCCGGACCGGGCGCGGGGCCGCCGGGTGGCCGGCCGCCGGCTCCGATGCCGTGGGAGGCGCCGGGTGAGGAACCGCGCGGGGCGGCGGGGGCGGCGGGGTGAGGGCTGACCGCGGGTGGGCCGTTGTGCGGGGCGGCGTCTCCGTCACCGGGCTGCCGGCCGCCGTGCCCGCGCCCGGTCGCCCCACCGGCGTCACCGGGTCTGAGGGCGTACGGCCGCTCGTCCTCCACCTCACCTGGCCGCACCACTCGTCTCCTGCCGCACGCGCCGAACGCCGGTCTCGCCCGTCCAGGTTTCCCGGAGCCGGCGCGGGGGGCGAGTTGGTGGGGGCCGACCGGATGAACCGGACGATCGAGTGTGACGCAGCACACGGACACACACCGGGACCGCGGGCTGCCGGAAAGCACTCAGGGCCGGAATCCTGGAACGGATTCCGGCCCTGAGCCTTCAGTAGCGGGGACAGGATTTGAACCTGCGACCTCTGGGTTATGAGCCCAGCGAGCTACCGAGCTGCTCCACCCCGCGTCGTTGTGCTTTGAGTGTACGGCATGCGCAGGACAGATGGCCAATCGCTTCCCGGGCCGCGTGTCCGCCGCCGGTACCGGTGACGGGAAACCCCTGGTGATCGGGCGACGGGTGAGCCCCTCGGTACCGGCCCGAGGGAACCCTCACCGCGGCCGGGAACGCCCACCGGTGCCCCCGCTCAGCCCAGCAGGTGCCGGTTCGGCGCCTTGGCCCGCTCCTCGTACTCCGGCAGCACGACCGTCTCCGCGCCCCCGGCCGCCAGCACCCCGGCCCCGTCGGCCGCCTCGACGAACGTGTCCGGCTCCCGCCAGGCCGTCACCACCCGACGCACCCCCGCGTCGAGGATCAGCCGGGCGCAGGGACGGGGCCGGGAGGCCCGCCGCGCGCAGGGCTCCAGGCTGCTGTACACGGTGGCGCCGGGCAGCCGCGGGTCGGCGCCGTCCACCTTCGCCAGCGCGGCCTCCTCCGCGTGCACCACCGGGTCACCGCCCTCGCGGGAGTACCCGCGCGCCAGCTCCGTGCCGTCGGCGGCCACCACCAGCGCGCCCACGCTGAACGCGGTCGCCGACGGCGGGCATCGCTCCGCCAGCTCGCACGCCATGCGCAGCCAGTGCCGGTCCGCGGGCGAGGCGAGGCGTCCGCTGCCGGGAGCCGTCGGCTCGTACCGCATGAGCACGACGTCCCCGATGGCCCGTGTCTCCACCAGCCGCAGCCGCCCGCCCTGGTAGGCCCCCGGCCCGAACAGCCGCGGCGCCCCGGGATCGCCCACGAACAGCGGGGCCAGGACGAGCTGCAGTTCGTCCGCGAGCTGCTGCTGGATCAGCTGGGTGTGGACGATGCCGCCGCCCTCGACCATCAGCCGCCGCACCCCGCGCTCGTCGTGCAGGTGTTCCAGCAGCCGCCGCCAGTCCACCTCCGGGCCCAGCGGCACGACGTCGGCGGCGATGCCGGCCTCGCACGCCCGCTCCGCGCCCCGGTCGGTGGTGTAGACGACCTTCTCCCCGCCGGTGTGCCAGAAGAGCGCCCCCGGGTCCAGGTCGCCCGAGGTGCTGACCGTGACCTTCAGCGGGTACTCCGGCCGGCCGGCGGCGACCCGGGCGGCCCGCCGCCCGGGCGAGTTGACCAGCAGCCGCGGGTTGTCGGTGCGCAGGGTGCCGGCGCCGATCAGGATGGCGTCGACGGAGGCCCTCACCTCGTCGACCCGGTCGAAGTCGGCGGGGCCGGAGAGCACCAGCCGCTCGGGGCCGGTGTCGTCCAGGTAGCCGTCCAGGGAGACGGCGGCGGACAGCAGGACGTACGGGTGGGGCATCGACGCACTCTCTCTCGGAGCCGGACCGGCTGCTTGCACTGCTCCATCCTGTCGGTCACCGCCGGGACACCGGAACGCCGGGCCGGGCACGGCAGGCCGCACGGGGTTCCACCACCGCTCGCGTGAGCCGTACGTCTGCATCCAGGGCGAGAACAGCATCCAGTGCAACCCCGACGTGCTGGGCAGCATGACCTGGATGAACATCGTGGCCGGCTCCGTGGCCATCACCCCCTGGCCGCCAACACGCCCACCAGCTCGACCGTTTCCGGGCTGAACGTCACGGGCCAGGTCCTGCGGGCCTTCACCGGCATCGCCAACCCCGCCCCCGGCTTCACGTCCAACAACCTCGGCGTCACCGGCACCGGCTGCAGCAACCCCACCAGCAGCGGCCTGACGGTCTGGGCGACCCGCCAGAACCTGACCCCCATCACGGTGACCTGGATGGTCATCGACCTGAACGCGTATGGGAGTCGGCCCGTATGACGACCGAGATGGCGCCCTTCCTGGATTCCCCGGCCCGGTGCAGCTGGTCGCGGTCTGCCACACGCCCGGCTGCCCGTCGAGGGCGAGGAGTGCCACGGCACGTAACTACCCGGCCGGCGACTTCGGCCCGCCCCGCTGCATGGGCCAGTGCGGCCGGTGCATGCAGCCGATCACCGACCTGCGCCACCCGCCCGCCGGCCTTCCGGCCCCCGAGCCGGAGCCGGAGGACCCGCCGGCCCCCGCGCCGGTCCCCGTGCAGCCGACGCCCCCCGGCGACACCTCGTCCGGCTGATCCCCGCGCTCCTACCCGCCACCTCACAAGGAGATCCGCGTGGCCATCACGCAGACAGCGCCCGGCAAGGTGCAGCAGCCGCCCGTCTGCTGCAACGAGCTCGAGCACGCTGAAGGTCGAGACGGGCTACGCGCAGCCGGGCGTCCACCGGTGGACCGACCCGCCCGCCGCCTGACCGCCACCCACCCTGTACGCCCCGCGCCGCCCGGCCCGGGGCCCTCCTCATATCCGGAGTTCCGCTATGGCTGCCCCCCTGACCGCTGACAAGCTCCTCGCCATCCTCAAGGCCGAGGGCGTGAAGACCGCCGAGTACCCGGGCTGGCGCACGCGCGAGCGTGACGACGAGACCGGCAAGACGTTCGGCCCCGTCCACATGGTGCTCAACCACCACACCGCAGGGAAGGACAGCCGGGACGTCGTCGCCCGGGACGGCGTGCCCGGCCTGCCCGCGCCGCTCGCCCACATCCACCTCGCCAAGTCGGGGCTGGCCACGATGTGCAGCGCGGGCCGCGCCAACCACGCCGGGCTCATGGCGGTGAACGCGTACAACTCCTTCCGCAACGAGGCGACCACCCACCCGGCACCGTCCAAGAGCTCGGGCACGATCGACGGCAACGACGTCTCGTACGGCATCGAGACCGAGAACCGCGGCGACGGGAAGGACGTGTACCCGCGCGCGCAGTACGACGCCTGGGTACGGATCAACGCCGCGTTCTGCCGGCACTACGGCTGGTCGGCCGAGTCGTGCGGCTGCCACAAGGAAACGTCGGTCGAGGGCAAGGTCGACCCGCGCGGACCCGTGGAGGGGTACGGCACCCGGGGCCGGTTCGAGTACACGCCGTCCCGGTTCCGCAAGGACGTGGCCGAGCGGCTGAAGCACGCGGCCGGCTGGTCGCCGAACACGGCCACGCCGGCCCCGAACACCGAGCAGCGGCTCTCCGCCCTGGAGAAACCGTCTCCGAGCACGGCAAGCGCATCGCTGCCCTCGAAACCGAGTGAGGTGCCCATGGCTGCACCCGTAGAGAGGAAGGTCACCGCGGCGACCGCCGGCACTTACGTCGCCAGCACCGCGCTGCTCGCTGCACTCGAAGCCGCGCAGGACCACCACGAGCTGGTCGGGTGGATGCCGGCAGGCCTGTCGCCGTTCGTGCTGGCGCTCGTCCCGGCCGCCGTCTCGTTCGTGTCCGGGTGGGCGGCGAGGCACACCCCGCGCGGTCCGGCGGGCGTCTGATGCGAGCGGCGGCCCGGAGACTCAGCAGGCGGCTGGGCCGCCGCGGCGCCCTCCTCTCCCTCAAAGGGTTACTGGGTGGACGCCGGCGCGCTGCTCGACCTCGCCCAGTCGGGCTCGCACCCCCGCTACTGGCTCGCGCCGACGCCGGTAGCGGGATGAGCCCGCCGAGAGTGCTGGGGCTTCGGCTCTGCAGATGACAGCCGAAGCGGGCGGCGGCTGGGCGGCCGTCCGCTCCCCACCCGTGGGGGAGGCACGGCGCCGGCTGGGACCCCCGACCCGGCCGGGGCCGTCGCACGTCCAACATGATCACGTGGCGTTCGGGCCAGCGACGGGCCGGCCAGCGATCACGACAGGGGGTCAAAACGGACGAGACCCCAGCTCGTTCACGCGCTGAGCTGGGGTCCTGTCGGTAGGCCCTGTGGGACTCGAACCCACAACCAATGGATTAAAAGTCCACTGCTCTGCCAATTGAGCTAAGGGCCCGGGCGATGTTGCTCGTCCGAGCATAGCCGCAGGAGGCCGTCTTACCGATCGGGTATCGGGGAGCGGGGCCGGAAGTGCGCGGTGCGGGTGCCGCCCGGGCTACGGATCGACCGGTTCGGGTGCGCCCGCGCGGGCCGCCTCGCGGGCCAGGGTGCGTTCGTGCCGGGGGTTGAGGAACCAGTGCCGGGCCGAGGCCAGCCACCAGGTCGCGGCGAAGCCGAGGACGACCAGGACGGCGACCGGGGCGTAGTTGAACGTCTCCCACGTCACCGGGGAGACCTGCGGGAGCATGAAGAGGACCGTGATCACGCCGACCCACGCCACCGCCACCACCCCGATCACCTTTGACCAGCGGCCCAGGTGCCAGGGCCCGCGCTCGAACGCCTCGCCCCTGCGCACCCGCAGCAGGGTCGGGATGACGTAGGCGATGTAGAGGCCGATCACCGCGATGGAGGTCACCGCCGCGTAGGCCGTGACGTTGATCAGGTAGGGCAGGCCGAGCACCAGCGCGCCGAGCGCCGCGAGCCACACCGCGGCGACCGGTGTCCGCGTGCGCGGACTGACCGTGTGCCAGACGCGGGAGAAGGGCAGCGCGCCGTCGCGCGAAAAGGCGTAGATCATGCGGCTGTTGGCCGTCACCGACGCCATGCCGCAGAACAACTGCGCCCCGATGACCACCAGCAGCAGCGCCTTCCCGGCGGACGCGCCGAGGGCGTCCAGCAGGATCTGGGCGGGCGGTGCGCCGGTCGGTGACGCGAGCGCCCCGTCGTACGACTGGATCGCGAAGGTGAAGCCCAGCAACAGGACGAAGCCGGCCAGCCAGGAGGTCCAGATGGAGCGGACGATGCCCTTCGGGCCCGCCGTGGACGCGTCGTGGGTCTCCTCGGTCATGTGGGCGGAGGCGTCGTAGCCCGTGAACGTGTACTGCGCCATCAGCAGACCCAGCAGCACCACGTAGACCCCGCTGCCCCAGCCGGTGTTGTTCACGAACTCCGTGAAGACGAACGACGCCGACTGGTGCCGGTCCGGTACGAGGGCGAGCGCGCCGACGATCAGCCCGACCCCCAGCACGTGCCACCACACGCTGACGCTGTTGAGGAAGGCGACGATGCGGACACCGAAGGTGTTCAGCAGTCCGTGCAGCAGGAGGATCGCCGCGAACAGCAGGATCGTGCGGCCCGGCGTGACGTGGAAGTCGAACTGGAGGTTGAGGTAGGCGCCCAGGAAGGAGGCCGCGCCGAAGTCGATGCCCGCCGTCACGGCCACCTGGCCCAGCACGTTGAACCAGCCCGTGAACCACGCCCAGGCCGCGGCCGAGCGGGGCGGCGCCAGCCGGTGCGCCCAGAAGTACAGGCCGGCGGAGGTCGGGTAAGCCGAGCAGATCTCGGCCATCGACAGCCCGACGAACAGCGTCATCAGCCCCACGGCGACCCAGCCCCAGGTGATCACGGCGGGACCGCCGGTGTTCATCCCGAAGAGGTAGAGCGTGAGGCAGCCGGAGAGGACCGAGATGATCGTGAAGGACACCGCGTAGTTGGAGAACGCCGACATGCGGCGCGCGAGGACCTGCGTGTAACCGAGCTGGGCCAGTCGCTCTTCGTCCGACGGCCCACCGGCTCTGGCGTCATCTGTCATGTCCCCAGCGATTCCCTCACCGAAGACGTGACATGCGTCACGTGGCGACGCAGTACGGCAGTGCGAGGCGCCCCTGGTGGACCCGGCCGCCCGCCGACTCCGCCCGCGGCCCGGACGCACCCTTGCCACGCACGGTCTTAGGGCCTCGGGCGGCCGACGTCGTGCGAGCCGCGCAGTGCGGTCGGCGCAATGCGATCGGCAGCACGGGCGGGGGCAGTGCGATCGGCCCTGCGGGCCGACGCGCGCGATCGGCGCCATGCGGTCGGCAGCACGGGCCGGGGCAGTGCGCTCGGCACCCCGGGCCGGCACGTGCGATCGGCGCCGAGTGAGCCGGCGCAGCCGCGCCGGCGTCTCCGGGGGCCCGGCGACGAGGCGGTGAGGCCCCCGCCTCCAGCCCCGGCCCCGGCCCCGGAACGCGGAAGGGCCCGCACGACCGGAGTCGTGCGGGCCCTTCCCCTGCTGCTCGCCCGCTTGCCGCGGGTCGGCGCGCGTCAGCCGTTGCGCTTCCAGCGCGGCTTGTCGTCGCGGCGGCCGAAGGAGCCGCCGCCGCGGTGGTCGTCACGACGGCCGTACGGGCGGTCGTGGCCGCCGGTGCGGAAGCCCGGGCGGTCGCCCTGACGGTCCCGGTTGAACGGGCGGTCGCTGCCGCGGTGCCCGCCGCGCTCGTCGCGCCGCGCGGGACGGTCGTCGCGGCGGAAGCCGCCCCGCTCACCACGGTCGTCACGGCGCTCGAAGGAACGGGGGGCGCGGTCGCGGTCCCGGTCGAACGAGCGGCCGTCGCGGTCGTCGCGGCGGAACCCGCCGCGGTCACCGCGGTCGCCGCGGTCGCCGCGGTCGTTCCGGTCGTCGCGGCGGAAGCCGCCACGGTCGCCCCGGTCGTCACGGCGCTCGAAGGAACGGTCGCGGTCGAACGAGCGGCCACCGCGGTCGTCGCGGCGGAAGCCGCCCCGCTCACCGCGGTCGTCCCGGCGCTCGAAGCCACGGTCGCCCCGGTCGTCCCGGCGCTCGAAGCCGCGGTCACGGTCGCGCTGGAAGCCGCCGCGGTCGTCGCGGCGCTCGAAGGAGCGGCCGCCACGGTCGCGGTCGTAGCCGCGGTCGCGGTCCCGCTGGAAGCCGCGGTCGTCCCGGCGCTCACGGCGCTCGTACGACGGGGCCGCCGTGCGCTCCTCGCGCTCGGCCTGCTCGGCGCGGTCGACGTCCTCGGCCGTCGGCTGCTCGGGCACCGACACCTCCGCCGCCTGCACGGCCGCCGCCTGCGCCTCGGCCACCGCCGCCTCGGGGTCCTCGCCCCGCTCGCGGGCGACCCGGGCGACCAGCCGGTCGGCCTCCTCGCGCAGCTCGGCGGCGCGCCGCTGCGCCCGCTCCAGCTGCTTGGTGAGGTGGGCGACCTCGCGCTCCGCCTGCTGCGCGGCGTTGCCCGCGGACTCCGCCTGCACCTCGGTCATGGACCGGGCGCCGGTGATCTCCGCGACCTCCGGGTCGAAGGCGGCGCCGCCCTGGATGATGTGGCGCGCGGCGTCGACGCCGGCGTCCTCCATCAGCCGGAAGATCTGGCGGCGCTGGTGCGGCAGGGACAGGGAGACCACGGTGCCCGTGCGGCCGGCCCGCGCGGTGCGGCCCGCGCGGTGCAGGTAGTCCTTGTGGTCGCCGGCCGGGTCGACGTTCAGCACCAGGTCGATGCCGTCGACGTGGATGCCGCGGGCGGCGACGTCGGTGGCGACGAGGACGTTGACGTAGCCGTCCTTGAAGTCGGCCAGTGTCCGGGTGCGGGCGCCCTGGGTCATGCCGCCGTGCAGCGCGTCGGCCTTCACGCCGGCGTCGCGCAGCTGCTCGGCGACGCGGTCGGCGCCGAGCTGGGTGCGCACGAAGATGATGGTGCGGCCCTTGCGGGAGGCGATGGCCGCGGTGACCGGCGCCTTGTCCTTCGGCTTCACGATCAGGATGTGGTGCGACATGGTCGTCACCGCGCCCTGCGCCGCGTCGACCTCGTGGCTGACCGGGTCGCTGAGGTAGCGGTCGACGAGGGTCTGGATCTCGTTCTCCATCGTCGCGGAGAAGAGCATCCGCTGACCGCCCGCCGGGACCTGGTCGAGCAGCTCGGTGACCTCGGGCAGGAAGCCCAGGTCGGACATCTGGTCGGCCTCGTCCAGGACGGCGATCTGCACGTCCTCGAGGGAGCAGGCGCCGCGGTTGATGATGTCCCGCAGGCGGCCCGGGGTGGCGACGAGGATGTCGACGCCCTTCTCCAGGGCGTAGATCTGGTTGCCCATGGAGGTGCCGCCGCAGACGACCTTCATCTTCAGGCCGAGCACGTCGCCGTAGGGCTGGAGCGCGTCGGCGACCTGCATCGCCAGCTCGCGCGTCGGGGTCAGGATGACGGCACGCGGCCGCTTCCTCTCGGTGCGGCCGCCGGCCAGCGTGGCCAGGGTGGGCAGGCCGAAGGAGAGGGTCTTGCCGGAGCCGGTGCGGCCACGGCCGAGGACGTCCTTCCCGGCCAGGGCGTCCGGGATGGTCGCGGCCTGGATCGGGAAGGGGACCGTCACGCCGTTCTGCGCGAGCTTGCGGACGACGCCCTCGGGCAGTCCGAGATCCGCGAAGGTGATCTCGGGAGCCTCGTCCTTCGACTCGGCGGCGTCAAGGTGCTCGGGGTTCTCGGCGCCCTCGGGCACGACGACGTGATCAGTACTGGCAATGGACATGCGAATGCGAAACCTTCCGGAGTCTCGTCGGCACGCGCCCGTCAACTCCGTGATTCGCACAACGACCGCCTCGATGCGGTCCGCCACGGCAAAGGAGAGTACGCGCCACACGGCGCGCTCTGCTGGGGCGCCGGGCAAATGGGATCAAACGATCTGCCACCATACGCACTCATCCCCCGGGAAGGCAAACTGATCGGCATACCAGCAGGTCAGCCCCCGGGTCACGGCCCCGCCGGCGCGGCTCGCCCCCGCCGCCCGCCCGCGGCACCTCCGATTCCGTGGCACGCCCCGTACCGGTCCACGCCCCCCGGGCCGCCCGGTTCCGGACACACCCCACCTTCCATGCGCCGCCACTTCAGCGACCGCCGGGCCGGTGCGCCTCACACCGGGGCCCCGGCCGCCGGTGCCGGCTCGCGCAGCACCATCTGCGGCCGCGGGTCCTCGTGCGCCGAGGACGACGGCTCGGCGGCGGACGGCTCGGGCGAGGCGGGCGGCGGCTCGGGCGAGGCCGGCGGCGGCTCCGGGGCGGTGGTGCTCCGCGTCGGGGCCGGGTCGGCCGCGGTCGGCGTCGGCTGCCCGGGCTTCGGCGGCCCGCCGGGCTTCGCCGGCGCCCCGGCGGACGCGCTCCCCGCGGCGGACGGCGACACCGGCCCGGACGGCGGCCGGCCGGTCCTCCCCTCGCCCCCGTGCCCGTGCCCGCCGTCGCCCCCGGCCGCGCCGAACCCTCCGCCGCCGTTGCCTCCCTGCCCCCCGCCCGGCGCCTCGCCCGCATGCTGTCCCGCCGAGTGCGACGGCCGCGGCAGACCGCCCGATTCCTCCCCCACGCTCATGCAGCCGGAGGCGGCGGCGACGGCGAGGACCACGGCCACGAGACGAGCGGGTACGGACAAGGGGCGCACGGGCAGCCACCTCCGGAGGGAGAAGAAGTCGACGTGCCCAACTCCCGTCGGCCGCATGAGGACACGCGGGCCGTTCCGCGACAGGCAGCCGGCGCCCACCGCCGCCGCCCGGCGGCTCAGCCGTATCCGAGGGCGTGCAGGCGCGCGTCGTCGATCCCGAAGTGGTGGGCGATCTCGTGCACCACGGTCACCTCCGTCTCGGCGACGACGTCCTCCCGCGTCTCGCACATCCGCAGCGTCGGCCCCCGGTAGACCGTGATGCGGTCCGGGAGCACGCCGGCGTACCACTCGCCCCGTTCCGTCAGCGGGGTCCCCTCGTACAGCCCGAGCAGCCCGGGATCGTCGGCGGGCGGTTCGTCCTCGACGAACACCGCGACGTTGTCCATCAGCCGCGTCAGCTCCGGCGGGATCCGGTCGAGGGCCTCGGCGACCAGTTCCTCGAACTCCTCGCGCGTCATCTCCAGCACAGGGCCATTGTCCGGTACGGCACCCCCGGACGAGGGCTCACCACCGACGCGGCACACGCGGACGGGCTCCGCCCCGCGCGGGTCCCCGGCCCCGCGCGTCCTTGCCCCCACCCTCCGCGACCGCGCATATCCAGCCACGGACCTGGGCATACGCCACCAATGGCCCGCGTCCCCCTCGCAGACCTGAACCGCAGACCCGGCTTCCGACGGGCGGCCCGTGCCCTCCTCGGGCTCCGCCGCCCGCGTCACCAGCGTCCCGTCCCCGAGCTCACCGCCGCGCCCCGCCCGTGGGTCCGCGCCGCCGGTCTCGTGGCCGTGGTGGTGCTGGGGGCGTGGCTGGGCCTGCTGATCGTCGGCAACGTGCGGGTCCCGGTCGGCCCCATGGACACGACGATGACCCTGCGCCCGTCCCTGGCCGGCGGCACGAAGATCAACGTCTCCCCGCTGGGCGCGCTGCGGCTGGACAGCCATGTCGCGCCGGTCCGCCTCGACGTCAACGTCGACCAGCTCGACCCGGTCCGCTCCCAGGCGCTGGTGGACCACCCCGAACGCATCTCCGGCCTGCAGGACGAGGTGGTGCGCGACGTCGAGCGCGGCACGTTCGACCTGGCCGTGCGCTCGTGTGTGGCGGTGGTCGCCGGTGCCACGGCCCTCGGCCTGGCGGTCTACCGCCGCCCGCGCCGGGCCCTGGCCGCCGGCGGCCTGGCGCTCGCCCTCCTGGCGGCGAGCGGCGCGACGGCGTACGCGACCTGGAACCCCAAGTCCGTCCTGGAGCCCAAGTTCTCGGGCCTGCTGTCCTCCGCGCCCTCCCTGGTGGGCAACGCGCGCAGCATCGTCAGCGAGTTCGACGTGTACCAGAAGGAGCTGGCACGTCTGGTGACGAACGTGACGAAGCTCTACGACGTCACCTCCACGCTCCCCGCCTACTCCCCCGACCCCACGACCATCCGGGTGCTGCACGTCTCGGACATCCACCTGAACCCGGCGAGCTGGGAGATCATCGCCTCGCTGGTCCGGCAGTACAAGGTCGACGTGATCGTCGACTCGGGCGACACCATGGACCACGGCACCGCCGCGGAGAACGGCTTCCTGGACCCGATCGAGGACCTCGGCGCCCCGTACGTCTGGGTGCGCGGCAACCACGACTCCGCGGCCACGCAGCGTTACCTTCAGGGCCTGAAGAACGTCCACGTCCTGGACGACGGCCGCGCGGTGTCGCTGGCGGGACTGCGCTTCGCCGGCATCGGTGACCCCCAGTTCACCCCCGACCGCTCGGCCCCGGTGGGCGGCGAGGCGACGCAGGAGCTTGCGGGCGCCCGCCTGGCCTCGGCGCTGCGCGACCAGCGGGCGGCCGGCACGCCGGTCGACATCGCCGTGGCCCACGAACCGTCGGCCGCCCGTGAGACGGACGGCACGGTGCCACTGGTCCTGGCCGGCCACGTCCACCACGAGGACACGGAGGTCATGAAGTACGGAACGCGCCTGCGCATCGAGGGCTCGACGGGCGGCAGCGGACTGCGCGCCGTCCAGGGCAAGCACCCCGACCCCATCGAGGCGTCGATCCTCTACTTCGACCGGGACAGCCGCCGTCTGCAGGCCTGGGACGAGATCCGGCTGGGCGGTCTGGGCCGGACGACGGCCGAGGTCAGCCGTCACCTGCCGGAGGACAACCGGCCCGGCGCCACCCCCACCCCCTCGGCCCCTTCCCGCTCCGCGCCGTAAACCGTTTTGGCGATACTCCCCGCCATCCCATATGCTTCTCACGTCCCCGACGCGCTGAGAAGCGCCCAGGCGGGCCGATAGCCCTCATCGTCTAGCGGCCTAGGACGCCGCCCTTTCAAGGCGGTAGCACGGGTTCGAATCCCGTTGGGGGCACGCAGTACGGTGTGCAACACTTAGCTCGTTGGTTCGCACACAACAGCATGGTCCTGTGGAGCAGTTTGGAGTGCTCGCCACCCTGTCAAGGTGGAGGCCGCGGGTTCAAATCCCGTCAGGACCGCTGAGGTTTCACGTGAAACCTCGTGGCTGGGTAGCTCAGTTGGTACGAGCGTCCGCCTGAAAAGCGGAAGGTCGCCGGTTCGACCCCGGCCCCAGCCACAACCGCCCTACCAGGGCACACACCCCCTCCGGGATTTCCCGAGGGGGTGTTTTCGTGTCGGCCACGCCAACCGGTACGCGAGCGGTTCCTCATGTCGCGGTGTGGGGCGGTCCCCCCGCGTCCCGCCCCTGAAGGCGTCGCCGCTCGCTCCGGGGTCAGGGCGTCGCGTGGGCCGGACGGTCGGCGGCGTCGCGGCCCCAGATCAGGAAGACCGCGCATGAGACGACCGCCCAGCCCGCCAGCACCAGGAACGGGAAGGCGTGCTGGTTGTGGGGGAAGTACACGGCGGTGTGCTGGGCGTTCACGGAGGCCCCGGGCGGCAGCCAGCGGCCGACGACGCCGAGCGGGGAGGGCAGCAGCGGCCAGGAGACGGCGCCGCCCGAGGACGGGTTGCCGAGCAGCACCATCAGCCCCCACGTCGGGAGCATGGCCCAGCGTCCGAACATGGTGTTGAACATCGAGAAGACCATGCCGGAGGCGAACATGGTCAGCGCCAGGATCAGCCACGACTCCACGAACGGCAGGTTCAGGGCGCCCAGCAGCCAGTCCACCACCGCCGCGATCGCGAACCCCCCGAGCACGGAGTAGGCGGCGGTGAAGCCGACGCGCTCCCAGGCCTTGAGCGCCCGCGCGTGCACATTCAGCTGGATGGCACCGACGAAACCGATGATCACGGCGGCGAGGGAGATGTAGAAGATCGCCAGACCTCTCGGGTCGCCCTTCTGCAGCGGTCTGAGGTCGCGGACGGCGACGGGGATGCCGGTGGCCCGGCTCACCTTCACCGCCGACTCCCCCAGCACCTCGGCGACCGTCGCGCCGGACGCCCCGGACACCTCCAGCGTGATCGGCTTCTTGCCGCCGGCGGGCACGTCGATCACCGCGAACTCCTTCTGGTCGTCCACGGCCTCGACGGCCGCCCCGTGGGTCGCGTACGGGCGCAGCTTCATCGAGGCGCTCAGCGCCTTCTCCATGCCTGCGATGAAACGGCGGCCCTGCTCCCCGTCGTAGTCGCCGACCACCGCGGCCGGGATGGAGTGCGGGGTCGGGTTGGCCATGGCGTACGTGTACGAACCGGCGAAGAGGCCGGCCGAGGCGGCGAGGATGAGCACCAGCACGGTAGCGGGCAGGTAGGGAGACGCCCGGAAGGCTGCCCACCGCTCCGCGAGGGTAGGCGGACGGCCGTGGACACCGTGCGACACATCAGGCATATCGCCCACGCTAGATCACCCCGGCGCCAATCCTCTCTCCGGGGCCGCCGCCCCCACGCGCTTCGGTCTCCCCCCAGAACGGGGCCCGGCTTCCCTCACCGGACCAGGCCTCCCGGCCGGCAGGGCCCCGTCCTCCGCCGCACCGGCCACCGGCCTCCCGGTCGGCAGGGAGCGGGACCACCGCGGTCCCCCGCCGCACCAGACCTCCCGTCCCGGGCCCTGGCCTCCCCGCCCCACCGCGCCCAGCGCATCCGCCCGCCGAGCCACGCCAGACCGCCGGAGCTGCCCGCCCGCACCGCCGAGCCACGCCCGGCGGCCCAGCGGCCCGCCCGCACCGCCGGCACCGCCCCGTCCCCCCGCCCGCCTGCTCTTCCGTCCTCCCGGCCGGCACTGCCCGGGCGGCCCTTCCGCCCCGCCGGGCAAATGCGTTCGCGCGTGATTTCGTCGAGGTGCGATCCTGGAGGACGTATGTCTACGCATTCAGCCCCCACCCTCGGCAACCTCGGCACCCTCGCCTCCCGCCTGACCGAGCTGTCGCTGCGCGACGCGCACCGGCTCGGGCGCAGGCTCGAAGGCGCGCGCAGGATCCGCAAGCCGGAGGCCCGCGCGGCCGTCCTCTCCGAGATCGAGGCCGAGGTCGCCCGGGCCGAGGCGCGGATGGACGAGCGGCGCGCCCGCGTGCCCGCCGTCACCTACCCCGAGCAGCTGCCGGTCAGCCAGAAGAAGGACCTGATCGCCGAGGCCGTCCGCGACCACCAGGTCGTGATCGTCGCCGGTGAGACCGGGTCCGGCAAGACGACCCAGATCCCCAAGATCTGCCTGGAACTCGGCCGCGGCGTGCGCGGCATGATCGGTCACACCCAGCCCCGGCGCATCGCGGCCCGCACCGTCGCCGAGCGCGTCGCCGAGGAGCTGGACACCCCCCTCGGGGAGGCCGTCGGCTGGAAGGTGCGGTTCACCGACCAGGTCGACCAGGACGCCACCTTCGTCAAGCTCATGACGGACGGCATCCTGCTCGCGGAGATCCAGACCGACCGCGAGCTGCGCGCCTACGACACGATCATCATCGACGAGGCCCACGAGCGGTCCCTCAACATCGACTTCCTGCTCGGCTACCTCGCGCAGCTGCTGCCCAAGCGCCCCGACCTCAAGGTCGTCATCACCTCCGCGACCATCGACCCCGAGCGCTTCTCCCGGCACTTCGCCGACGCGCCGATCGTCGAGGTCAGCGGCCGCACCTACCCCGTCGAGGTCCGCTACCGGCCCCTCCTGGAGGAGGACTCCGACGACGCCGACCGCGACCAGATCACCGCGATCACCGACGCCGTGGAGGAGCTCATGGCGGAGGGGCCCGGCGACATCCTCGTCTTCCTCTCCGGCGAGCGCGAGATCCGCGACACCGCGGACGCGCTCAACAAGAAGAAGCTCCCCGGCGCCGACTGGCACAGGACCGAAGTCCTGCCCCTCTACGCCCGGCTCTCGCACGCCGAGCAGCACCGCGTCTTCCAGCAGCACTCGGGCCGCAGGATCGTGCTGGCCACCAACGTCGCCGAGACCTCCCTCACGGTCCCCGGCATCAAGTACGTCATCGACCCCGGCTTCGCCCGGATCTCCCGGTACAGCCACCGCACCAAGGTGCAGCGGCTGCCCATCGAGCCGGTCTCCCAGGCCAGCGCCAACCAGCGCAAGGGCCGCTGCGGCCGTACGTCCGACGGCATCTGCATCCGCCTCTACAGCGAGGAGGACTTCAACGCCCGGCCGGAGTTCACGGACGCCGAGATCCTGCGCACCAACCTGGCCTCCGTCATCCTGCAGATGACCGCGGCCGGCCTCGGCGACATCGAGGAGTTCCCCTTCATCGACCCGCCGGACCACCGCAACATCCGCGACGGCGTGCAGCTGCTCCAGGAGCTCGGCGCGCTCGACCCGGCCCAGAAGGACCCGCGCAAGCGCCTGACGCAGACCGGCCGCAAACTCGCCCAGCTGCCCGTCGACCCACGCCTGGCCCGCATGGTCCTGGAGGCCGACAAGAACGGCTGCGTCCGCGAGGTCATGGTGATCGCCGCCGCGCTGTCCATCCAGGACCCGCGGGAGCGTCCCGCCGACAAGCAGACCCAGGCGGACCAGAGCCACGCCCGGTTCAAGGACGAGACCAGCGACTTCCTCGCCTACCTCAACCTGTGGCGGTACATCCGCGAGCAGCAGAAGGAGCGCGGCTCGTCGTCCTTCCGCCGCATGTGCAAGCAGGAGTACCTCAACTTCCTGCGCATCCGCGAGTGGCAGGACATCTACACGCAACTGCGCACGGTCGCCAAGCAGATGGGCATCCACCTGAACGACCAGGACGCGCCCGCCGACCGCGTCCACGTGTCCCTGCTCGCCGGCCTGCTGTCGCACATCGGCATGAAGGACGTGAAGGAGTCCAAGGACCCCGGCCCCGGCGCGCGCCGGGACGGCGGCCGCGGTGAGTACCTGGGCGCCCGCAACGCCAAGTTCGCGATCTTCCCGGGCTCGGCCCTGTTCAAGAAGCCGCCGCGGTTCGTCATGTCGGCGGAGCTCGTCGAGACCTCGCGCCTGTGGGCGCGTGTCAACGCGAAGATCGAGCCGGAGTGGGTGGAGCCGCTCGCCGGTCACCTGCTGAAGCGGACGTACAGCGAGCCGCACTGGGAGAAGGACCAGGCGGCGGTGATGGCGTACGAGAAGGTCACGCTGTACGGCGTCCCGATGGTCGCGCAGCGCAAGGTCAACTACGGCCGTATCGACCCGGAGGCCAGCCGGGAGCTGTTCATCCGCAACGCCCTCGTCGAGGGCGACTGGCGCACGCACCACAAGTTCTTCGCCGACAACCGCCGCCTCCTCAGCGAGGTCGAGGAGCTGGAGCACCGCGCCCGGCGCCGGGACATCGTCGTCGACGACGAGACGCTGTTCGACTTCTACGACCAGCGGGTGCCCGAACACGTCGTCTCCGGGGCGCACTTCGACTCCTGGTGGAAGCGCAAGCGGCAGGAGCAGCCCGACCACCTCGACTTCGAGCGGGAGATGCTCATCCGGGAGTCGGCGGAGGCGGTCACCAAGGCCGACTACCCGGACACCTGGCGCCAGGGCGACCTGACCTTCCGGGTGACCTACCAGTTCGAGCCGGGCGCCGACGCGGACGGCGTGACCGTGCACATCCCGCTGCAGGTCCTCAACCAGGTCACGGACGAGGGCTTCGACTGGCAGATCCCGGGCCTGCGGGAGGAGCTGGTGACCGAGCTGATCCGCTCCCTGCCGAAGCCGGTCCGCCGCAACTACGTCCCGGCGCCGAACTACGCGAAGGCGTTCCTGGAGAAGGCGGCGCCCGCGCAGGGACGCGGGCGGGCGCAGGCCGGGCCGGAGCCGCTGACCACGGCCATGGCCCGCGAGCTGAGGCGCATGGTCGGCGTCCCCTTCGAACCGGACGACTTCGACTGGGCGAAGGTGCCCGACCATCTGCGCGTCACCTTCCGGATCGTCGACGAACGGCGCCGCAAGCTGGCCGAGGACAAGGACCTGGAGGCGCTGAAGCTCCGGCTGAAGCCGAAGGCCCGCAAGGCCCTGTCGCAGGCCGCCGCGGCCACGGCGCAGCGGGAGGGCGGCGAGTCGCTGGAGCGCAAGGGCCTGACCGACTGGACGATCGGGACGCTCACCCGCGTCTTCGAGACCCGGCGCGCCGGCCAGCCGGTGAAGGCCTACCCGGCGCTGGTCGACGACGGCGACACGGTGTCCGTACGGCTCTTCGACACGGAGGCCGAGCAGACGGAGGCCATGTGGAAGGGCACGCGCCGGCTGATCCTGCGCAACATCCCGGTCAGTCCCGCGAAGTTCGCATCCGAGAAGCTGACGAACCAGCAGAAGCTCGGTCTGTCGGCGAATCCGCACGGGTCGATCCAGGCGCTGTTCGACGACTGCGCGATGGCGGCGGCCGACCGGCTGATCGCCGACTTCGGCGGGCCGGCGTGGGACGAGGAGTCGTACCGCAAGCTGTACGACAAGGTGCGCGCCGAGATCGTCGACGTGACCGTCCGGACCGTGGGCCAGGTGCAGCAGGTGCTGGCCGCCTGGCAGGCGTGCGAGCGCCGGCTGAAGGCCGTACGGAGTCCCGCGCTGCTGCCGAACCTGGCGGACGCGCGGGCGCAGCTGGACGCGCTCGTGAAGCCGGGCTTCGTGACCGAGACGGGGCTGCGCCGGCTGCCGGACCTGATGCGCTACCTCGTCGCCGCGGACCGGCGGCTGCAGCAGATGCCGACGAACGTCCAGCGCGACACCACGCGCATGGAGAAGGTCCGGGAGATGCAGGACGAGTACGCCTGGCTTCTGGAGCAGATGCCGAAGGGGCGGCCGGTGCCCGCGCCGGTCCTGGAGATCCGCTGGATGATCGAGGAGCTCCGCGTCAGCTACTTCGCACACGCGCTCGGCACCGCGTACCCCGTGTCCGACAAGCGGATCGTGAAGGCGATCGACGCCGCGGCGCCGTGACGACCCGCGTACAGGGGGTGAGTTCGACCAGGCGGCTCGCCTCCTGTACAGTCTCTTCTCGCAGCGCAACGCGAGAGCGAGCGCCGCGAAACCTGGTCCTGTGGAGCAGTTTGGAGTGCTCGCCACCCTGTCAAGGTGGAGGCCGCGGGTTCAAATCCCGTCAGGACCGCATCAAGAAGGCCCGCTTCCCGTCGAGGAAGCGGGCCTTTCGCATGCCTCCCCGCGAGCGGCCCGCCCGGCCTGCGCCGACCCACGGTCCGGTCCGCGCACCGTCCAGGGCCGGCCCTGTGGGCCGCACCCGGTCTCTTGACGGACCGGGGTCCGGCCGGTAACCAGACAGCAGGGCCCGTTTTCCCGTGCGGGCCGCCGGAGGGGGCGTATGACGGCACCGGCCAGGCACGAGACCCGGGCGCTGCTCCGCGCGCACCTCGCGGCCGCCTCGTCGTACCGCCATCTGACCCGCAACTGCCCGATCTGCCACCACCTGCTGCGCATGGCCATGGACAGCGCTCCCCGGCCCGCCGAGGCCACCGACGAGGTGCCCGAGCCGGCCGACGACGAGACCGCCACACCCGCGTGAGCCCCGCCTCGCGAGCGTGCGCCGGCATGCGGGTGGACCGCCCCGCCCCGGGCAACGCCGGCACCTGCGCGAGCACCGCCGTCCGCGCGCACGCCCACGCCCGCATGAGCGCCGGCCACATGAGCGACGCCCACGCCGGTACGAGCCACACCTGCGACCGGAGCACCGGCGTCGCCGTCGGAGCCGGAGCCGGAGCCGGAGCCGGAGCCGGGGTCGCCGTCGGAGCCGGGGTTGGCGGCGGAGCCGGGGTTGGCGGCGGAGCCGGGGTTGGCGGCGGAGCCGGCGTCGGAGCCGGCGTCGGCGTCGGCGTCGGCGTCGGCGTCGGCGGGCGCGCGGTTCCGCATCGACGCCCTGATCGGCCGTCTCGGCCCGAACTCCCGTACCTGCGTGGGGAGCTGAGGCGCCCGCGCCCTTTAGCGCAGAAGGCCGCGCCACAACAAGCACCGTGCGGTGTGACGGGTGTCACCGCATAAGTTTTTGAGAGTGCGGTATTTACACCCCACCTACAACCAGTCGATTTAATATGTGCAATTGCACTGCGCTCAAAGGTGCTCCGCGGCCGTCTCCTGAGCCCGCCCGAGCCGCCCTCCAGAGGGCGCCGGAGCACCCCTGAGCCGCCTTCACCAGGCGATCCCCCAGGCCTCCCCAGACTCCGACAGGGCCGCCCACGAGCCCGTGCCGACCCCCGGAAGGGGCCTCGGCGTCCTTCGCCGGGCACAAAAAAATCGCGCTGGACCCGGCGGAGTCCAGCGCGATCGACGACGCACCCTGTTTCACATGCCTGACGAACTCGGTTCGGCTTGGGCCCGGGACCTGTTGGGGCAGGTCCCGCGTCGCTTGGAGCTGTGGTGCCGGACGTCTCGGCTGCTTGGGGGCCTGCCGGTTCGTCCGGTTGTGCGGGGGTTCAGGCCTCGCTGCGCTGCTGCGGAATGCCCGCCAGCAGGGCGCGGACCTCGGCCTCGCGGTAGCGGCGGTGCCCGCCGAGCGTGCGGATCGACGTGAGCTTGCCGGCCTTCGCCCAGCGCGTGACCGTCTTCGGGTCGACGCGGAACATGGTGGCGACCTCGGCGGGGGTCAGCAGCGGCTCGGCATCAGGGGTGCGAGCGGTCATGAGCGGCCTCCTCGGGAGAACCGAACCTTCTCGGTTCTTTCCTCTAAATTCTGCACCTTGACCCGCGTTGCCCGATATGGCGGACGCGAGTCGAGTCGGTTATAGGACGAACGGCTTGTCCTCGGCACTACAACTACACCATCTGTCCAGCCGCGTCGGCCAAACCGATGGAATTGCCCTCCCAGGTGTTCATCAGCGACGGAAGCCGATGGACCATGCCATAGCGGACAGTCACGCCGCTGTGACGATCAGTCACAGGGCGATCAGGAGGCACCAGACCCCCCAAAGCGTGCAATGCGGAGAATCCGCCCACCATGGAGCACAGGGGACGGAAGGAGCCCTCCCCGGACTCCTTGTCCTATTTTGACACGAGGAGGGGCAAGCGACGCAAGGGCCGGTTACGTGCTGTTGATCACGCTTGGGGCAAAGGCCCGATCGGCCCCACACCCCGTCAGCTCCCCCGAATTCCCCTGACCGTACGCTGCCGGCGGCCGCCCCGGACGTGACGTGCGTCACTGTCGCGACGACGTCCCCCGGCGCCCGGTGCGGCCCGGCGCGCGGCCGGGCCCGCGGTCAGTCAGTTCGCCGAGCGGCGGTCGCGGACCGCCCGCCACCGCTCCACCAGGCGCCCGTACGCCTCACCCGCGGCGGCGCCGTCGCCCTGCCGCAGTGCCTGGATGCCCTCGGCCACGTCCGCCGCCGAGTGGTCCCCCTCGAGCTCGCCCGCCGGCAGGGCGTGCACCAGCCCTCCGTAGTCCAGCTCCACCAGCGAGCGCGGATGGAACTCCTCCAGCCACCGCCCGACGTCCACCAGCCCGTCGATCAGCGGCCCCTCGTCGAGGGTCTCCTTGAGCGTCCGCAGCGACCGGGCCACCCGCCGCCGGGCCTGCACCATCTCCGTCCGGTACCGCAGCACCGGCGGCGTGCCGTCCCCGGAGCGCCCCGAGCCCTTGACGTACTCCCGCTCCGCGTCGGAGACCAGCACGAACCAGGTCAGCGGCACCTGCCAGGCCGCGGTGCGGATCCATGGGCGGGCGTCGGGGTTGCGGGCCAGCCAGCGCTCGTAGTCCTGGGCCGCCTGGCGCCGCACGACCGGGGGCAGCGCCGCGTCCAGGACGACCGCCGGGAGCTCCCCGGCGAGGTCGTCCAGGGCCTGCCAGCCGCGCAGCCGGGTGCGCCAGGGACAGACGCGGACCACCCCGTCCGTCTCGAGGACGAACGCGTCGCCGCTCTCGTGCACCGGCACCGGCACCGGCGGGGTGGGCAGCAGGTCGGCCAGGGAGCGGCGCAGCTCGTCCTGGTAAGTGGGGAGGTCGGTGCGGCGGGCGTAGCGGGCCCAGTGGCCGCGCTCCGGCTCGGGGAAGGCGGCCAGGGGTTCGTAGACGCGCAGGTAGGCCGCGTACGGGACGACCACCGAGGACACCTTGGGCACGCCTGCTCCCTCCCCACCGGTCCCGACGCGAAACCCGTCCGGCCGCAGCCCGGACGGATGGAAAACCATGGCAAACCATCCCACGTCCGGGTGCGAACGTACTCCGGGGGAGGGTGATCCCGACCATGGACCTCATCAGGGGCGGGGTCAGGCTCTACGCTCGTGCCGAGCGGCCCATCGGCCACTCTGGGCGGCCTTCGCTTCCCTCTCGCCACAAGCGTCGGGGGTGCCTCACGGACGCCCGTCCCCACTCGCCGCTACTCACCCGGGAGTCACCACCGTGACCGACCTGACCAACGGCGTCCTGCACACCCTGTTCCACTCGGAGCAGGGGGGCCATGAGCAAGTCGTGCTCTGTCAGGACCGCGCCAGCGGCCTCAAGGCCGTCATCGCCATCCACTCCACCGCCCTCGGCCCGGCCCTCGGCGGTACGCGCTTCTACCCGTACGCCACCGAGGAGGAGGCCCTCGCCGACGCGCTGAACCTCGCGCGCGGCATGTCGTACAAGAACGCCATGGCCGGCCTGGACCACGGCGGCGGCAAGGCCGTGATCATCGGGAACCCGGAGCGCGACAAGACCGAGGAGCTGCTGCTCGCCTACGGGCGCATGGTGGCCTCGCTCGGCGGGCGCTACGTCACCGCCTGCGACGTCGGCACGTACGTGGCGGACATGGACGTGGTGGCGCGCGAGTGCCGCTGGACGACCGGCCGCTCCCCCGAGAACGGCGGTGCCGGCGACTCCTCCGTCCTGACCGCCTTCGGCGTCTACCAGGGCATGCGGGCCTCCGCCCAGCACCTGTGGGGCGACCCGTCCCTGCGCGGCCGCAAGGTCGGCGTGGCGGGCGTGGGCAAGGTCGGGCACCACCTCGTGCGGCACCTGCTGGACGAGGGCGCCGAGGTCGTCGTCACCGACGTGCGGCAGGACGCCGTGCGCCGCGTCACCGACGCCCACCCGTCCGTCGCCGTGGCCGCCGACACCGACGCCCTGATCCGCACCGAGGGGCTCGACATCTACGCGCCCTGCGCGCTGGGCGGCGCCCTGAACGACGCCACCGTGCCGGTGCTGACCGCCCGGGTGGTGTGCGGCGCGGCCAACAACCAGCTCGCCCACGCGGGCGTGGAGAAGGACCTCGCCGACCGCGGGATCCTCTACGCACCGGACTACGTGGTGAACGCGGGCGGCGTCATCCAGGTCGCCGACGAGCTCCACGGCTTCGACTTCGACCGGTGCAGGGCGAAGGCGGCGAAGATCTTCGACACTACGCTGACCATATTCGCACGTGCGAAGACGGATGGGATTCCGCCGGCTGCCGCGGCCGACCGGATCGCCGAGCAGCGGATGTCGGAGGCGCGGACCGCGAGCGGGCGGTGACCTACCGCACATCCGGCGTGTGACCGGTACCTGCCGGTGGACTGTTGGAGAGAACTCTCACTTCCACCGGCGGGTCGTCCGCGGATAAGTGGTTAAAATCGCCATTGACCAGCGAGGACGGGGCACCTCGTAGGTTCTGCGCACACGCGCGTCCCGCGGGCGACGTACCGTATGGGCGCGGGCTCAGGTACCGTGGAAGCCCTACGGACCGGTCTCTCCACGGAGAGCCCGTTCCGGACCATGAACGCGTGTCAAGACTCTGGGGCCGTCGAGCCCCGTCGTTGAGGGGGTCGAGCCATGGGGCGCGGCCGGGCCAAGGCCAAGCAGACGAAGGTCGCCCGCCAGCTGAAGTACAACAGCGGTGGGACGGACCTCTCACGCCTGGCCGAGGAGCTGGGCGCATCGACGTCGAACACGTCGCCGAACGGCGACCGGTTCGAGGACGATGAGCACGACGACGACCTGTACGCACGGTACGCCGACCTGTACGAGGACGACGACGAGGACGAGGACGACAGTTCCTCGCACCAGCGTCGTCGCGGCGCTTGACCCTGCACTGACCACAGCCCGGTCCGTGGATGCCACGGACCGGGTTCTGTGCTGCCTGCGGGTTCTCAGCCCGCGTAGTCGCCGACCAGGGCGGCACCGGTGGGGTGCTCGCCGCGTCCGGTGATCTCACCGGCCACCCATGCCTCGACCCCGCGGTCGGCCAGGGTGGCGAGGGCCACGTCCACCGACTCCTGCGGCACGACCGCGATCATGCCGACGCCCATGTTCAGGGTCTTCTCCAGCTCCAGCCGCTCGACGTCGCCGGTCCTGCCGACCAGCTCGAAGACGGGGGCCGGGGTCCAGGTCGAGCGGTCGACCACCGCGTGCAGGCCGTCCGGGATCACCCGGGCCAGGTTGGCGGCGAGCCCGCCACCGGTCACGTGGCTGAAGGCGTGCACCTCGGTGGTGCGGGTCAGCGCCAGGCAGTCCAGCGAGTAGATCTTCGTCGGCTCGAGCAGTTCCTCGCCGAGGGTGCGTCCGAACTCCTCGATCCGCGCGTCCAGCGACAGGCCCGCCCGGTCGAGCAGGACGTGCCGGACGAGCGAGTACCCGTTGGAGTGAAGACCGGAGGCCGACATGGCGATCACCGCGTCACCCGTACGGATGCGATCCGCGCCGAGCAGCCGGTCGGCCTCCACCACGCCCGTGCCGGCGCCGGCGACGTCGAAGTCGTCCGGGCCGAGCAGTCCGGGGTGCTCCGCCGTCTCGCCTCCCACGAGGGCGCAGCCGGCCAGCACACAGCCCTCCGCGATGCCCTTGACGAGGGCGGCGACGCGCTCGGGGTGCACCTTGCCGACGCAGATGTAGTCGGTCATGAACAGCGGCTCGGCGCCGCACACCACGATGTCGTCCATGACCATGGCGACCAGGTCGTGGCCGATGGTGTCGTAGACACCCATCCGGCGGGCGATGTCGACCTTGGTGCCGACGCCGTCCGTGGCGGAGGCGAGCAGGGGACGCTCGTAGCGCTTGAGGGCGGAGGCGTCGAAGAGGCCGGCGAAACCGCCGAGGCCGCCGAGGACCTCGGGCCGCTGCGTCTTCTTCACCCACTCCTTCATCAGCTCGACGGCGCGGTCGCCCGCTTCGATGTCGACGCCGGCGGCCGCGTAGGACGCACCGGTGACAGGACCCGTCGACGGAGTCGACTTGTCGGACGCAGCAGACATTGCCTGGGATCTTTCGGTCGGTTTCTGCGGGGCTCAGGGGCGACGGATCGCGTCGGCCGCGGCCGTGGCTGCCGGACCGGCCGCCAGTTCGGTCTCCAGGAGCTGCTTGCCCAGCAGCTCGGGGTCCGGGAGTTCCATCGGGTACTCGCCGTCGAAGCAGGCGCGGCACAGGTTCGGCTTGGCGATCGTGGTCGCCTCGATCATGCCGTCGATGGAGATGTACGCCAGCGAGTCGGCGCCGAGGGAGGTGCCGATCTCCTCGATGGTCATGCCGTTGGCGATGAGCTCGGCGCGGGTGGCGAAATCGATGCCGAAGAAGCAGGGCCACTTCACGGGCGGGGAGGAGATCCGGATGTGGACCTCGGCGGCGCCCGCCTCGCGCAGCATGCGGACCAGGGCGCGCTGGGTGTTGCCGCGGACGATCGAGTCGTCCACGACGACCAGGCGCTTGCCCTTGATGACTTCCTTCAGCGGGTTCAGCTTGAGCCGGATGCCGAGCTGGCGGATGGTCTGCGAGGGCTGGATGAACGTGCGGCCCACGTAGGCGTTCTTCACCAGGCCGTTGCCGAAGGGGATGCCGGACGCCTCCGCGTAGCCGATGGCGGCCGGGGTGCCCGACTCGGGCGTCGCTATCACCAGGTCGGCCTCGGCCGGCGCCTCCGCGGCCAGGCGGCGGCCCATCTCGACGCGGGACAGGTAGACGTTCCGGCCGGCGATGTCGGTGTCGGGGCGGGCCAGGTAGACGTACTCGAAGACGCACCCCTTGGGCTTCGCTTCCGCGAATCGGGAGGAGCGCAGACCGTTCTCGTCGATGGCGACGAACTCGCCCGGCTCGATCTCCCGCACGAAGCTCGCGCCCGTGATGTCCAGGGCGGCGGTCTCGGAGGCGACGACCCAGCCGCGCTCCAGGCGGCCCAGGACGAGCGGGCGGATGCCCTGCGGGTCGCGGGCGGCGTACAGGGTGTGCTCGTTCATGAAGACGAGGCTGAAGGCGCCCCTGACCTTCGGCAGCACCACATGGGCGGCCTGCTCGACGGTCAGCGGCTTGCCGTCGGCGTCGACCTGGGCCGCGAGGAGGGCGGTGAGCAGGTCGGTGTCGTTGGTGGCCGCGACGCGGGGCGAGCGGCCGGCGGTGTCCTTCGGCAGCTCGGCGACCATCTCGGCGAGCTGCGCGGTGTTGACCAGGTTGCCGTTGTGGCCGAGCGCGATGGAGCCCTGCGCGGTGGCGCGGAACGTCGGCTGGGCGTTCTCCCACACGGAGGCGCCGGTGGTCGAGTAGCGGGCGTGACCCACCGCGATGTGACCCTGGAGCGAACCGAGCGAGGTCTCGTCGAAGACCTGGGAGACCAGGCCCATGTCCTTGAAGACGAGGATCTGGGAGCCGTTGCTGACCGCGATACCCGCGGATTCCTGGCCCCGATGCTGGAGGGCGTAGAGCCCGAAGTACGTGAGCTTTGCGACCTCTTCGCCCGGAGCCCAGACACCGAAGACGCCGCAGGCGTCCTGAGGGCCCTTCTCACCGGGGAGCAGATCGTGATTGAGTCGACCGTCACCACGTGGCACGGGTCCGAGTGTAGGCGAAGGTCGACCACTGGTCCGAATGCGGGATGGCCGGCGGTTGCCGCACGCTCCCGGGCCGCCGCTGTCGCACTCCGCGCGTTCCCGCAGCTCAGAGCGGACCTTTTGGGACGGCGGCAACGACTTCCCACGCCGTCGGAGGGCCGGATCGGGGCTCTGGGCGCGCGCCCGAGTGAGGTGACGCACACCGTTCGGGGCGCCGCGGGGGTGTCCGGGGCGCGATCCGGTGGCGGCCGGGGCGCGCTCCGGTGGCGGCCGGGGCCGGGCGGGTGGCGGCCGGGGACAGGCGGACGGCGCGCCCGGGAGGCCGGTTCAGTCCCCACGCAGGCCGTAAGCGCCCGTTCCGCAACGGTGGTCGCCTGCCCCGGCGTCCCGGCGGGTCACGTCAGCAGCGGCAGCAGCCCCGCGAGGTCCGCGCGCTCCCCGCTCGCGCTCACCTTGGCCTCCGCGACCGCCTCCCGCCACGCGAGCCGCCCGGTCGCCAGGCGGATCCACGTCAGCGGGTCGGTCTCGACGACGTTCGGCGGGGTGCCGCGGGTGTGCCGGGGGCCCTCGACGCACTGGACCACGGCGTAGGGCGGGACGCGCACCTCGGTCGAGCCGCCGGGGGCGCGGGCGGCCAGGGTGTCGGCCAGCACCCGCGTGCACGCGGCGAGGGCCTTGCGCTCCAGCGGTACGTCGAGGCCCGGCACCGCGTCGTTCAGGTCGTCGGTGTGGACCACGAGTTCGATGGTGCGGGTGACCAGGTGGTCGGTCAGGGTCATGCCGCCGGCCCGGGTGGCGACGAGCCGGCCGGGAGGGGCGGCGGCGAGATCGGCGGCGAGCCGCTCGGCGGTGCGGGCGTACAGGGCGCCGAGGTCGGGGTGCGCCTCGGCGAGGGCGTGGCTGCCTTCGGCGATCGCGTCCGCGAAGCCTGCCGTGGCCGAGCCGTAGTCCAGGGGCCCGAGGTCGGCCGACGCGGGCTCCTCCCGCTCCAGGGCGGTACTGACGCTCCCGACGGCCATGGTCAGGTGCGCGGCGAGGTCCCGCACCGTCCAGTCGCCCAGCCGCGTGGGCAGCGCGAGTTGCCCGGGGGTGAGGGCGGTGACGGCGTCCCGTACGTGCCCGAACTGGGTGAGCACCGCGGTGCGGGTCGTGGCGGCGTCGTAGGTGCGGGTGCGCTTCCTGGCCGGGGGCATGGCGGTGAGCCTAGTGCGCGCCGGGTGCGGGTGCGGTACCGGCGGTGGGTCGGGGCCGCCCGCCGCCGCGCGGCGGGCGGCAGACCGGCACCCGCCTCGGTCCGACGAGCCCGCCCCGCCCGCGACGACGGCCGTCACGGTGCCCTGCGTGGCCTTCCGGCAGGCACGGAACGGCTCTGAGCGCGACGGGACCGAGCGGGTCCGGCGGCCGGACCGTCGCACGGATCCCGACGGCATGCGGGGGAAGGCTCCGCCCCTCGGGACGGACGCCACGCGAGGGAGGGGGACCCGTCAGGCGGTCAGGACACGAACACCGGCGCTCGCCGGACCAGGCGCCAGGCAAGAACGTCCGCACCCGTCCGGACGGACGTCTCGCGGCAGGACCCGCCTCCCGTAACGGACACCAGGCGGGAAGGCCCCGCCCGTCGGAACGGGCGGGGCCTTCACCGCGTCCTACGACCGCCGTCGGTCAGGCCAGCAGCGACGGGATGGTGCTCTCGTGCGCCTCGCGCAGTTCGGCGAGGGTCAGCTCGAACTCGCCCTGGACCTCCACCGTGTCACCGTCCACGACACCGACGCGGGTGGCGGGCAGGCCGCGCGCGCCGCACATGTCGTTGAAGCGGACCTCCTCCGAGCGCGGCACGGCCACGACGGCGCGCCCCGCGGACTCGGAGAAGAGGAAGGTGAACGCGTCGAGACCGTCCGGCACGATCAGCCGGGCGCCCGTGCCGCCGAGCAGCGCCGACTCGACCACGGCCTGGATCAGGCCGCCGTCGGACAGGTCGTGCGCGGAGTCGATCATGCCGTCGCGGGAGGCGGAGATCAGGATCTCCGCGAGCAGGCGCTCGCGCTCCAGGTCGACCTTCGGCGGAAGGCCGCCGAGGTGGTCGTGGACGACCTGGGACCAGGCCGAGCCGCCGAACTCCTCGCGGGTGTCGCCGAGGAGGTAGAGCAGCTGGCCCTCCTCCTGGAAGGCGACCGGGGTGCGCCGGGCCACGTCGTCGATGACGCCGAGGACGGCGACCACCGGCGTGGGGTGGATGGCGGCCTCGCCCGTCTGGTTGTAGAGCGAGACGTTGCCGCCGGTCACCGGGGTGCCGAGCTGCCGGCAGCCGTCCGCCAGACCGCGGACGGCCTCCGCGAACTGCCACATGACGGCCGGGTCCTCCGGGGACCCGAAGTTCAGGCAGTCGGAGACGGCGAGCGGCTTGGCGCCGGTCGTCGCCACGTTCCGGTAGGCCTCGGCGAGGGCCAGCTGCGCGCCCGTGTACGGGTCGAGCTTGGCGTACCGGCCGTTGCCGTCGGTGGCGATGGCGACGCCGAGGCCGGTCTCCTCGTCGATGCGGATCATGCCGGAGTCCTCGGGCTGGGCGAGGACGGTGTTGCCCTGCACGAAGTGGTCGTACTGCGAGGTGATCCACTTCTTGGAGGCCTGGTTGGGGGAGGCCACCAGCTTCAGGACCTGGTCCTTCAGCTCCTCGCCCGAGGACGGCCGGGGCAGCTTGTTCGCGTCGTCGGCCTGCAGGGCGTCCTGCCACTCCGGGCGGGCGTACGGGCGCTCGTAGACCGGGCCCTCGTGCGCCACCGTGCGCGGGTCGACATCGACGATCTTGCCGCCGTGCCAGTAGATCTCCAGGCGGTCGCCGTCGGTCACCTCGCCGATGACGGTGGCGATGACGTCCCACTTCTCGCAGATCTCCAGGAAGCGGGCGACCTTGTCGGGCTCGACGACCGCGCACATGCGCTCCTGCGACTCGCTCATGAGGATCTCCTCGGGCGAGAGCGTGGAGTCGCGCAGGGGTACGTCGTCGAGGGTCACCCGCATGCCGCCGGAGCCGTTGGAGGCGAGCTCGGAGGTGGCGCAGGACAGGCCGGCCGCGCCCAGGTCCTGGATGCCGACGACCAGCTTCTCCTTGAAGGCCTCCAGGGTGCACTCGATGAGGAGCTTCTCCTGGAAGGGGTCGCCGACCTGCACGGCCGGGCGCTTCGACGGCTTGGCGTCGTCGAAGGTCTCCGAGGCGAGGATGGAGGCGCCGCCGATGCCGTCGCCGCCGGTCCGGGCCCCGTACAGGATGACCTTGTTGCCCGCGCCGGACGCCTTGGCCAGGTGGATGTCCTCGTGCCGCATGACGCCGATCGCGCCGGCGTTGACCAGCGGGTTGCCCTGGTAGCAGGCGTCGAAGACGACCTCGCCGCCGATGTTGGGCAGGCCCAGGCAGTTGCCGTAGCCGCCGATGCCGGCGACGACGCCCGGCAGGACGCGCTTGGTGTCGGGGTGGTCGGCGGCGCCGAAGCGCAGCGGGTCCACGACCGCGACCGGGCGGGCGCCCATCGCGATGATGTCGCGGACGATGCCGCCGACGCCGGTGGCCGCGCCCTGGTAGGGCTCGACGTACGACGGGTGGTTGTGCGACTCGACCTTGAAGGTGACCGCGTAGCCCTGGCCGACGTCCACCACACCGGCGTTCTCGCCGATGCCGACGAGGAGCGCGTCGCTCTCGGGGGCCTTCTCGCCGAACTGGCGGAGGTGGACCTTGGAGGACTTGTACGAGCAGTGCTCGGACCACATGACCGAGTACATGGCGAGCTCGGCGCCGGTGGGGCGGCGGCCCAGGATCTCGACGATCCGCTCGTACTCGTCCTTCTTCAGGCCGAGTTCGGCCCAGGGCAGCTCGACGTCGGGGGTCGCGGCCGCGTGCTCGACCGTGTCCAGAGGCGTCCGGCTCATGCGTTGACCAGCTTCTTGAGGATCGAGGTGAAGAACGGGAGGCCGTCGGTACGGCCCGTACCGATCAGCGGCTCGACGGCGTGCTCCGGGTGCGGCATGAGGCCCACGACGTTGCCGGCCTCGTTGGTGACGCCGGCGATGTCGCGGAGCGAGCCGTTGGGGTTGACGTCCAGGTAGCGGAAGGCGACCCGGCCCTCGGCCTCCAGCGCGTCGAGCGTGTACGCGTCGGCGACGTACCGGCCGTCCATGTTCTTCAGCGGGACGTGGATCTCCTGCCCGGCGGTGTAGTCGCCGGTCCAGGCGGTCTCCGCGTTCTCCACCCGCAGCTTCTGGTCGCGGCAGATGAAGTGGAGGTGGTCGTTGCCGAGCATCGCGCCGGGGAGGAGGTGGGCCTCGGTGAGGATCTGGAAGCCGTTGCAGATGCCGAGGACCGGGAGGCCGGCCCTCGCCTGCTCGATGAGCGGCTCCATCACGGGCGAGAACCGGGCGATGGCACCGGCGCGCAGGTAGTCACCGTAGGAGAAACCGCCGCACAGGACGACGGCGTCGACCTGCTTGAGGTCCTTGTCCTTGTGCCACAGGGCGACGGGTTCGGCACCCGCCAGGCGGATCGCGCGCTGCGTGTCGCGGTCGTCGAGGCTGCCCGGAAAAGTGACGACGCCAATACGAGCGGTCACTTCGCGGCCTCCGCGACTTCCTCGACCTTGACGGTGAAGTCCTCGATCACGGTGTTGGCGAGGAAGGACTCGGCAAGATCGTGAATGCGGGCGAGGGCGGCCTCGTCGAGGGGCCCGTCCACTTCCAGTTCGAACCGCTTTCCCTGACGTACGTCGGAGATGCCTTCGAAACCCAGCCGCGGCAGTGCGCGCTGCACCGCCTGGCCCTGGGGGTCGAGGATCTCCGGCTTGAGCATGACGTCGACTACGACGCGTGCCACTGGCACTCCCGGTGTGTGGTGCTGAGCAGGTTCCTTCAGACTACCCGCACAAAATTTCTACGCGAGTAGATTCGGAGGAAACTACGTGACGCCCGTCACGATCCGGTATCGAACGGTGCCCTTCGAGAAAAACTCTGCGAAAGTTCCACCGGCCGGTCCCGCATCCGGTATTGCCGGGGACACGCGGGCGGATTTAACCGGGCTTCACTTCACAATGCCCGGCACTGTACAAATGAATTGGCAACAGCCGATACTTTTCCCGCAACCGGCGGACAGCCGACATCTCCGAACGTCTTCGCATCATGGCGGAGTGCGTGGTCGCAGGTGTCGCACGAAGGGACCGATATTCGTGGCGCAGCGTGTCGTGGTCACTCTCTTTGACGACATCGACGGCTCGGAAGCGGCGGAGACGATCGCCTTCGGACTCGACGGCAGGTACTACGAGATCGACCTCAATCCCGCCAATGCCGAGCAACTGCGCAAGGCGCTCGAGCCGTACGTGGAGGCCGGCCGCAAGCGGTCGAAGTCGGGCCGGACGTACCGGCAGACGGAGGTCGCGCCCGACCCCGCCGCCGTCCGGGCCTGGGCGCAGGCCAACCGGATGGAGGTGCCGGCGCGCGGCCGGATCCCCAAGAAGGTCTACGAGGCGTTCGCCGCCGCCCGCTGACGCGGGCTTCCCGGGCGGGGCGGGGCGCGCTCCCGGGCGCCCCCCGAGTGCTTCCGGACGCGCGCCCGGGGCCCGTCATCGGGCCCCGGAGTCAACCGACTTGCGCAACCCCCCGGCTGATCAGCTAATGTCTGGAGCACGCCGAGGGGCGAGGCCGAAAGGCCGGGTCCCACGGAGTACACGCGGGTGTAGTTCAGTAGTAGAACATCCCCCTTCCAGGGGGAAGGCGCAGTGTGCGATCCCTGTCACCCGCTCTGCACCGCCGGTCCTGACCCGGACGGGTTCTTCCCGCCCGAGCCTGTCGAGAGCTCGCTCGAGGATCAGGTAGGCTGGTGCTCGCACCGATCGGTGGGAGCCGGTCGGAGGCAATGCGGACGTAGCTCAGTTGGTAGAGCGCAACCTTGCCAAGGTTGAGGTCGCGAGTTCGAGCCTCGTCGTCCGCTCCAGCGAGAACCCCGGTCGTCCGACCGGGGTTTTCTTGTTGCCCCCGAGTTGTCGTCCCCCGTTGTCCTCGAGTCGTTCCCGGGGTTGTCCAACGAGATGTGCCCACCGGCCGGACGGCCTCCTCGTCCGCCTGCTGACATTTGTCATGCCCGGCGATGACACCGCGCACTGCCGCCTCCCCCGTCCTGCCGGGAGGCTGGGGCCATGGGACACAACGGGCACGATCACGTGATCGACGTCACGGACCTGCGGCGCGTCTACTCGGGCGGGTTCGAAGCCGTGCGCGGCGTCACCTTCCACGTGGAGCCGGGGGAGGTCTTCGCCCTGCTGGGCACCAACGGTGCGGGCAAGACCTCCACCGTGGAACTGCTGGAAGGGCTGACGCCGCCGACCGGGGGACGCGTGCGCGTGCTGGGCCACGATCCGTACGCCGAGCGCTCCGCCGTGCGGCCGCGCACCGGCGTGATGCTGCAGGAGGGCGGCTTCCCGTCGGAGCTGACCGCTGCCGAGACGGCGCGGATGTGGGCGGGCTGCGTGAGCGGGGCCCGCCCTCCGCACGAGGCACTGGCGCTGGTCGGGCTGGAGCACCGGGCCGGCATCCGGGTGAAGCAGCTGTCCGGGGGCGAACGGCGGCGGCTGGACCTGGCGCTCGCCCTGCTCGGCCGCCCCGAGGTGCTGTTCCTGGACGAGCCGACGACCGGGCTGGACGCCGAAGCGCGCCGGCAGACCTGGGAGTTGGTGCGCGCGCTGCGCGACAACGGCACGACCGTCCTGCTCACCACGCACTACCTGGAGGAGGCCGAGGGCCTCGCCGACCGGCTGGCGATCCTGCACGAGGGACGCATCGCCGCCGCCGGCCCCCCGGCCGAGGTGACGGCCACCCAGCCGGCCCGCATCTCCTTCGAGCTGCCCGAGGACTTCTTCCTGGGCGATCTCCCGCCGCTGGCCGAACTGGGCGTCCTCGCCCACGAGGTGAACGGCCGCAAGGTGCTGCTGCGCACGAACGAACTGCAGCGGGCCGCCACCGGGCTGCTGCTGTGGGCCCGGCAGGCCCGAGTCGAACTGCGGTCCCTGGACGTGCGGTCGGCGTCCCTGGAGGAGGCGTTCCTCGGCATCGCCCGCAACGCGTCCCGGAACGCCTCCCCGACCGGCCTTTCCACGCCCTCGGAGAAGGAGTACGCGGCATGAGCGGCACGGCCACCACCCGGGCGGCCGGCCGGGCCGCCACCACCCCGGCCGGCCGCATGGCCGCCCTCGCCCGCGCCGAACTGACCCTGTTCGGCCGCAGCAGGAGCACCCTCGTCGCGGCCGTGTTCGTCCCGCTCGTCCTGCCGTTCAGCCTGCGGTCGGCAGCCGGGGAGATGGACCTCGAGGAGGCGGGGCTCAGCGTGGGCCTGCTCATGCTGCCCGCCGCCATCGGCTTCTCGCTGCTGTTCGCCGTGTACTCCACGCTCGTGAACGTCTTCGTCGCCCGCCGCGAGCAGCTGGTGCTGAAGCGGCTGCGCACCGGCGAGCTGCGCGACGCGGAGATCCTCGCCGGGGCCGCGCTGCCGGCCACCGCCACCGGGCTCGTCCAGAGCCTGCTCGTGGTGGGCGCGTGCACCGCGCTGCTCGACCTGCACGCCCCGCGCGCGCCCCAACTCGCCGTGGCGGGCCTGCTGCTCGGCCTGGTGCTGTGCGTGGCCCTCGCGGCCGTCACCGCGGCCCTGACCCGGACCGCCGAGAGCGCACAGGTCACCTCGATCCCGCTGGTGCTGGTGTCCATGATCGGCTCCGGCCTGGCCGTCCCGCTGGAACTGCTGCCCGACCGGCTGGCCGGCCTCTGCCGACTGCTGCCGCTCACCCCGGTGGTCACGCTGCTGCGGGCCGGCTGGACCGGCGGCCTGTCCGCCGCCGAGACGCTGCGCGCGCTGGGCGTCGCGCTGGTCTGGATCGCACTCGCGGTGTTTGCTGTACGGCGATGGTTCCGCTGGGAACCGCGTCGCTGAGGGGCGGGACGACCGGTGGTGGACACGTGATCGCACGGATGCGGGACTTCCAGCGCCGCACCTGGCACGAGCGCAGCAAGGCCGCGCGGGTCGAGTTGCAGAGCGTTCTCACCTGGTGCGTCACCCCGTGGGTGTTCTGGGCCTTCTGGCTGGTGCTGCCGCTCGTCGCCGGACACCACGACGGGGTGGCGGAGACGGTGCTGAGCGCATCGCTGGTCCTCGGCAGCGCCCTGCAGTGCGCGACCGGCAACCGGCTCGTCCGGCCGGTTCTGGACCACTACCTGGGCCGCGCGCCGCTGCCCGGACGCGCCCTGCGGGCGGCCGCCGGTCTGCCGGCCGGGCAACTGGCCGTGATCGGCGTGCTGCACGCCTGCCGTCCGGCCGACCCGTCGACCGGCCGGATGGCACTGGGCGCGACGCTGCTGACCTTCGGTCTGCTCTACGGCCTCGTCGTTCCGCCGAGGGTCTTCGTCCGCCGTGCCGCCGTGTGCACCGCCGTGCTGATGGCGGTCTACGGTCTGGCCCGCGCGGACGTCACGGAGTCGCTGGTGACCGGGGTGCTGGCGGCTTTCGCCACCCTGTTCTCGCTGCTCGCCGCCCGCTGCGGGGCGTGGACCCTGTCGGTGCTGTGGGAGGCGGAACGGGCCCGTGAGGTCGAGGCCCGGCTGGCCGTCGCGGAGGAGCGGCTGCGGTTCGGGCGGGACCTGCACGACGTGATGGGGCGCAACCTGGCCGTCATCGCGCTGAAGGCGGAGCTGGCCGTGCAACTGGCCCAGCGGGGGCGGCCGGAGGCCGTGGCGCAGATGACGGAGGTGCAGCGGCTCGCGCGGGAGTCGCAGCGCGAGGTGCGCGCCGTCGTGCGCGGCTACCGCGAGGCCGACCTCCACGCGGAGCTCGCCGGCGCCCAGGGCGTCCTCGCCGCCGCCGGCATCGACTGCGCGGTCTCCGGCTCGGCGGCCGGCCTGCCCGGCCCGGTGCAGTCCGCGCTCGGCTGGGTGGTCCGGGAGGCCGCGACGAACGTGCTGCGCCACGGGGACGCCCGGAGCTGCTCGGTGACCCTGCGGGTGGCGAACGGCCGGGCGGAGCTGTCCGTCGAGAACGACGGGGTGCCCGAGGGCGGCACCGGCGGCGGGCCCGGTACGGGACTCGTGGGGCTGCGCGAACGTCTGGCGGAGCTGGACGGCACGCTGCGGGCCGGCCCCGCCGGCAGGGGCCGGTTCCGGCTCACCGCCGAGGTCCCCCTGCCTCCGGCCGGCCCGTCCGCCCCGCTGCCCCGGCCGCTGAGCGAGGTCCCCTCATGACGACGTCCCCCGATGCGACGCCCGCCGCCGGTACGGCGTCCCCCGGTCCGGTGCGGCTCCTGCTCGCCGACGACGAGCACCTCATCCGGGGCGCGCTCGCCGCGCTGCTCTCGCTCGAGGACGACCTCCTCGTCGTCGCCGAGGCGGCGAGCGGGCCGGAGGCGCTGGCCATGGCCCGGGCGCACCGGCCCGACGTCGCCGTGCTGGACCTGCGGATGCCCGGCGCCGACGGTGTGAAGGTCGCCACATTGCTGCGCGCCGAGCTGCCCCGCTGCCAGGTGCTGATCGTGACCAGCCACGGGCGGCCCGGGCATCTGAAGCGGGCGCTCGCGGCGGGCTGCCGCGGGTTCGTCCCCAAGACCGTCAGCGCCCAGCGGCTCGCGGAGATCATCCGTACCGTGCACGCCGGGAACCGCTACGTGGACCCGGAATTGGCCGCCGACGCCATCTCCGCCGGGGACTCCCCGCTGACCGCGCGCGAGGCGGAGGTGCTGGAGCTGGCCGCGGACGGAGCGCCCGTCGCGGAGATCGCCGAGCGGGCCGCGCTGTCGCCGGGAACGGTGCGGAACTACCTGTCGTCGGCCGCCACGAAGCTCGGGGCGGAGAACCGGCATGCGGCAGTGCGTCTCGCACGCGAGCGAGGTTGGGTATAGTTGGCCTCGCGCCACGGCGCAGTGCGGACGTAGCTCAGTTGGTAGAGCGCAACCTTGCCAAGGTTGAGGTCGCGAGTTCGAGCCTCGTCGTCCGCTCGCAGAGCGAAGGCCCCGGTCCACCGACCGGGGCCTTCGGCGTTCCGGGAGCCGCCGGTGCACCGGGCCCGCGGGCCCGGTGCACCGTCCGCCGTCACGACCAGCTCAGGCCCGTCAGCCGCTCGTAGGCCTCCACGTACTTCCCGCGGGTCGCCGCCACGACGTGCTCCGGCAGCGCCGGCGGGGGCTGCTCGCCGCGGCGGTCCCAGCCGGACTCGGCGGAGGTCAGCCAGTCGCGCACGTACTGCTTGTCGTACGAGGGCTGCGCCCGGCCCGGCTGCCACTGGTCGGCCGGCCAGAAGCGGGAGGAGTCCGGGGTGAGCACCTCGTCGGCGAGGACGAGCGCGTCGCCGTCGAAACCGAACTCGAACTTCGTGTCCGCCAGGATGATCCCCCGGTCGCGGGCGATGTCCCGGGCGCGGCCGTAGACGGCGAGGGTG
This sequence comes from Streptomyces sp. NPDC046831, assembly GCF_040645305.1. Taxonomy (NCBI): domain Bacteria; kingdom Bacillati; phylum Actinomycetota; class Actinomycetes; order Kitasatosporales; family Streptomycetaceae; genus Streptomyces; species Streptomyces sp. NPDC046831. The sequence goes on from NZ_JBEYXZ010000029.1 coordinate 60,184, forward strand.
GCCTGGCGCAGCCGGGCGGCGGTGTCCGCGCCGACCTGGCGGGCGACCTCCTCGTAGGAGACGTTCTCGTCGTGCTCGCCGACCTCCGCCTTGGTGGCCGGGGTGAAGATCGGTCCGGGGAGTTCCGAGCCGTCGACGAGGCCCTCGGGCAGGGCGAGGCCGCAGACCGTGCGGGACTCGGTGTACTCGGCCAGGCCCGAGCCGGTGAGGTAGCCGCGGGCCACGCACTCGACGGGGACCATGCGCAGGGACTTGCAGACCAGGGTGCGGCCCGCCCAGTCGGCGGGGGCGCCCTCGGGCAGGTCGGTGCTCAGGACGTGGTTCGGGACCAGGTCGGAGAGCAGGTCGAACCACCACAGGGAGAGCTGGGTGAGGATGCGGCCCTTGTCGGGGATCTCGGTGGGCAGCACCCAGTCGTAGGCGGAGAGGCGGTCGCTGGCGACCATCACGAGGTCGCCCGCCGCGTTCCGGTACAGCTCGCGCACCTTCCCGGTGTGCAGGTGCACCAGACCCGGAACCTCGATCGGCTCGGGCTTTTCGACGAATCCGGACACGGTTCCTCCCCGTGGTGGAAGACAGAGGGCGCCCGTGGGGTCCGCACAGCAGGGTGGCGGGCGACGGGCGGGCCAAGTGGCTCGATTCTCCCGTATGCCCGGGGCCGGCCGCGGGCTGGGGTGCCTCCGGACGGGGACGGCCGTGGTCGCGTGACGGACGCTCAGTCGCGTTTGCAGATGCGGTCCAGGAGGTTGGCGGTGGCCCGCTGGATCCGCGCGTCGACGTGGCCGGGCCGGTCCAGGGCCGGGGACCAGGCGAAGGTCCCGGACGCGAAGACCCAGGCTCCCGACGGGGCCCGGTAGAGGGAGGTCTCCTGGTGGCGCAGGACGCCCCCGCCGTCGGTGTACGGGGAGTGGGCGAGCAGGATGCGGTGGTCGTGCGGGGGCAGCGGGGTGCGGGGGAAGTAACGGTCCGCCTCGCCCGCGACCAGTCCCTCGATGCCGTCGCCCTCGTGCGTCCCGGTCGCCTCCCACAGCCAGTGGCCGGCGTTGCGCACGATCAGCGGGTGCGGCTCGGGGACGCGGCCCGCGTACTGGATGCCGACCAGCAGCTGCTCCGGGCGGTCGATCTCCCGCCACAGCACCGGTTTGCCCGGGCCCCTGCGCTTGCGGCAGGTCAGCAGGCGGTCGGGGACGCCGGACGGGGAGGGCCCGAGCTCCACCTGCCAGTACAGGGTGTTGGCGGAGAGGAAGACCAGGGACGTGCCGTGGTCGCGGGCCCGTTCGACGGCGCGGCGCATGCCGGCCGACCAGTACTCGTCGTGGCCCGGGAAGAGCAGGCCGCGGTAGCGGGCCGGATCGACCCGGCCGGCATGCAGGTCGCGGGCGTCGGCGTAGGAGAGGTCGTAGCCGTAGCGCTCGGCCCAGCGGATCACGTCGTAGGCGTGGCCGACGTGCAGCGGCAGGCCCGCGCCCGCGTAGGGGCGGTCGAAGGAGACGGTGGTCGCGGCGTCGGCCTCGCCGAGCAGGCGGCCGTCCTCGTCCCAGGCGTGGTACAGGCTGGCGCCGGTGCGGCCGTCCTCCGGGTAGAGGTTGTAGGCCTGCCAGGTGATGTCGGGCAGGACCATGAGCAGGTCCGCCGTGCGGTCGTCGCGGACGGTGAAGGGGACGTGGGAGCGGTAGCCGTCGGCCGTGGTCAGGACGGCGACGTAGGCGCCGACGCTCCAGTACGAGGGGACCTGCAGGCGCCACGACAGCCACCAGTGGTGGCAGGAGACCGTGCGGTCGGCGGTCAGCGGCGGGGGCTGGACGATGCCGGACAGACGGGGGCTGCTGGTCATCTTGGCGGCGCCGTCGCCGCCGTAGTGGCCGATGCGGTAGACGTCGACGCCGAACTGCTGGGGCGGGTCCACCGTGACGTGGAAGTCGATCGCCTCGCCGGGCGCGACGGCGCCGGTGTCGGTGAAGCCCTTGATCTGGCGGCGGACGTCGTCGGCCGAGCGGGGGCCGCCGGGGGAGCGCGGAGCCGGGACGCGCGGGGCGCCGGCCGGGGGCCGCGGGGCGGGATCGACGTACCAGGGCACCACGCGGCCGGTGTCGTCGAAGTACGTCTCGGCGCCGCGGAGCCAGGGGAGGGGCCCCTGGCCGAAGGGATCCGTCACGGCGTGCGCGAGTGCTCCCGACTCCCAGCGGCGGACGTGGTCCGATCCCATGGCCGTCCCCTCCCTCGTGCCCCCGTCTGGTTCGCGGTGGTCCTGGTGCCCGGCGGGTACGCGGTTCGTGGCGCGTACCGGAGTCCTGCCGCGTACGCGGGGTGTGGTGCGTACGCATGTGCCTGTCGTATGTCGCGTGCCCTTGCCATGCGCGCGGTCGGTCTCCAGCACATCACATGTGGCGCGCAGTCTGTCACTATTGGTGGCCGATCGACCGAAAGTGGAAGCGGGTGGTCCGGTAGCTCACCGGTGAGGCGTCCGCCGTACCTCGCGGCCTGCCGGACGCTCGGCCGCCTCCGCTCGCCGGGCTCTCGCGGAAACGGGCCAGCGCTCCGGCGCCGGCTCCGCGGCCGGCCCCCGGGCCCTGGCCCGGCGGTACCACGTCAGACGAGCCGTACCGGTTTCTCCGGGCGTATCCCCAGGTCGGCCAGCCAGTTCCGCAGCGGGCCCGGGTCGCCGTCCTCGACGAGGGCGAGCACCCGGGGGCCGAGGTCCGCGGCTCTCTCCCCGTTGATCAGCAGGGAGGGGCCGTCGAGCCAGTCGAGTCCCGGGGTGGCGCCGACGGTGTCCATCGCCGCGCAGCACACCATGGCGGTGACGTGGTCGGCGAGGAGTTCGCGGCCGGTGCGCGGCGGCTGGAGGGGGAACAGCGGCAGCGAGCCGTCGTCCCGGAGGGAACAGCCGGGGAGCTGGGCGGAGGCTTCCGCCGGGGTGTCCCGCGCCTCCGGTGCCGCCGCCTCCTCGCGCGCCACCTCGGCGCTGAGCCCGGCGGCGAGCGCGGCGCTCCGCTCGTTGGCGAGACGGGCTCCGTCCTCCCCGCCGTCCTCGGCCGGCCGGCCGCCGGGACCGGCACCCGCGGCCGGCACGGGCCGGTGGTCGCCGGCGGACGGCGACGAGCCCAGGTGGTCCAGGACGCGGGCCAGGGTCGGGCCGTGCGGGTCGGCGGCCGGCGGCTGCGGGGAACGGCGGACGCCCAGGGCGTCGAGGACCCGGTGCAGGCGGGCGGCGTCCGTGCGCCACTTCCGGTCGACGACCTGGTCCGGGTACTCCTGCCAGTCCACCGGCGACCAGTTGGGACCGCTGCCGGCCGGGCCGCCGTGGAAGAGGCGGGCGGCCAGCAGCGAGGCGGCCTCGTCGACCACGCCGGGCTCTTCGAGCAGGTCGCATGCGGGGCGCTCGCCGAGCCGCGACGCGAAGCCCTCGGCCAGCCGGTCCCGGCGGGACAGCTCGGTCAGCGCCGAGACGACGCCCGCGTCCAGCCGGGACGGCCAGCGGCCCATCCGCCAGGCGGGGAGCGCGACCCGGGTCAGCAGCCGGTCCCAGCCCGCGTAGGCCAGCCCCACCTGCTCCTGGGCCACGATCCGGAGCCCGTAGTCCACCGCCTGGGCCCGCTCGGCGGCCGCGGCCGCCACCCCGCGCTCCATCTGCACGGCGTGCTCGCGGCAGCCGCGCAGCAGCAGACCGGCCACCCACCCGAGCCCCGCGCACACCGACCGGGCCGGCGGACACCGGCCGGACGTCGAGGCGACGGCCACGGCCGCGTCCAGCCCCCGGACGAAGCGGCGGGCGGCGGCTATGTCGGGCTGCGCGGACGGCCCCGTACCGGCGACGACCGGGGCGAGGACCGCCCGCAGCTCGCCGACGCGCATCCACCACAGGAACGGGGAGCCGATGACGAGGACCGGCGCGGCCGCACGCCGCGACCGGCCGGAGGCGTGCCCGGGTATGCCGCCCGCGTCGGCGCGGCGCCCCGCGGGTGGGCCGTGGGCCGGGTGGGAGCGGTCCTCCAGCCAGCTGTCGCAGTCCGGGGTGAGCGCTATGGCGGACGGGGCCGGCACGTCGAGGCGGTCGGCGAGGTCCCGCACCAGGCGGTACAGGTCCGGGGCGGACTCCTCGGGGATCGCGACCGTCGGCGTGGTGGCCGGGCGGGCGCGGGCGACGACCAGCCCGACGGCGGTGGCGACGAGCAGGACGAGCACCGCCGCCACGCCCGCGGTCCAGCGGGCGGTGTCCCAGCCCCGGCCGGCGAGGTGGCCGGCGGCGCCCCCGGCGAACAGGACGACGGCCACGGCGGCGGGCAGCAGGGCGACGGCCAGCGCCCTGCCGCGGACACGCAGCACGGCTACGGCCCGGGAGCGCGCGGCCTGCGCGCCGGCCTCCACACCCATACCGGTCACGACCGGACGTCACCCCTCCCGACGGTCCTGGTGTTGCTCACTCCCCCACTGTGGCACCGCCCACCGACATCGCAATGCCGATGGGCCAAGTGCCCGAACGCTTGCGCCGCACCCTAGTTGGGGCTTCGGCCCCCGTCAGCGGTAACGGCGATCAGTCACTCGATGGAATGGCTTTGGTCAGAGGTGGATGACGTACAGCAAAGATCAGGCCCCGGATCTGCATCCGGGGCCTGAGGCTTGTGGGGTGGGTGTTCCGCCCGGGGCCGGTGAGCCGCCGGATCGTTGGCCGGAAAGCGGCTACGCCCCCGCGGCCGCCTTCGCCGCGATGTCCGTCCGGTGGTGCGAACCGTCGAGGCCGATGCGGGCCACGGCCGTGTACGCCCGGTCCCGGGCCTCGGTCAGGTCCCTGCCGGTGGCCGTGACGGACAGCACGCGGCCGCCCGCGCTCACCACGGTGTCCCCGTCGCGCCGGGTGCCGGCGTGCAGGACGTACGCGTGCGGGGCGTCCTGGCGGGCCACCTCGTCGAGCCCGGTGACCGGGTCGCCGGTGCGCGGCGTGCCGGGGTAGTTGTGCGAGGCGACGACCACCGTGACCGCGGCCTCGTCGCTCCAGCGCAGCGGCTCCACGTGGGCCAGGGTTCCGGTGGCCGCGGCCGTCAGCAGCCCGGCCAGCGGCGTCCGCAGCCGGGCCAGCACGACCTGGGTCTCGGGGTCGCCGAAGCGGGCGTTGAACTCGATCACGCGGACCCCGCGGCCGGTGATCGCCAGGCCCGCGTAGAGCAGGCCGGAGAACGGCGTGCCCCGGCGGCGCATCTCGTCCACGGTCGGCTGCAGCACGGACTGCAGCACGTCGTCGACCAGCTTGGGGTCGGCCCAGGGCAGCGGGGAGTAGGCGCCCATGCCGCCGGTGTTCGGGCCCTCGTCGTGGTTCAGGGCCCGCTTGAAGTCCTGTGCGGGCTGCAGCGGGACCACCGTCACGCCGTCGGTGACGGCGAAGAGGGAGACCTCCGGCCCGTCGAGGTACTCCTCGACGACCACGCGGTCGCAGCCGGCGGCGTGGGCCCTGGCCGCCTCGATGTCGTCGGTGACGACGACGCCCTTGCCGGCGGCGAGGCCGTCGTCCTTCACCACGTACGGGGCGCCGAAGGCGTCGAGGGCCGCGGCGACCTCCTCCGCGGTCGTGCAGACGTACGACCGCGCCGTGGGGACGCCGGCGGCGGCCATCACGTCCTTGGCGAAGGCCTTGGAGCCCTCGAGCCGTGCCGCCTGCGCGGACGGCCCGAAGACCGGGATGCCCGCCTCGCGGACGGCGTCGGCGACACCGGCGACCAGCGGCGCCTCCGGCCCGACGACCACGAGGTCGGCGCCGAGCCGGCCGGCCAGCGCGGAGACGGCCGCGCCGTCGAGCGCGTCCACCTGGTGCAGCTCGGCGACCTCCGCGATGCCGGCGTTGCCAGGGGCGCAGTGCAGCGCCGTGACGTCGGGGTCGAGGGACAGGGAACGGCACAGGGCGTGTTCGCGGGCGCCGCTTCCGATGACGAGGACCTTCACGGGGTCAGCCTAACGTCAGCGGGCCGAGACGGTTTGTGGGGGCTTCCGAGGAGCGGAGGGCGGAGGACTCGTGCATTCCTCCGAACCCGCTTCGGGGCGGCGGCTCGCGGCACGCCGCGCGGAGGCCTTCACGGGCCGGCGACGTGCGCGGCGCCGTCCCTCACTCCGTCGTGTACTCCTCCACCACCGTGGCCCCGAGCTCGCGCACGATCAGCTCGTGGCCGGACAGGGCCGACTCGTCGAGGTCGGGGTCGTCGTCCTCCGGGATGTCGTCCTCGGGGGCGACGGGCACCGGCTCGGGCGCGGACGGCCGGAGCGGTGCCGGGGAGGGCATCGCGGCCGACACCGGCCGGGCCGCCGGCGCGGTCGGCGAGGGCGCCGCGGCCACGGACTGCGGAGCCGCCGTTCGCTGGGCGGTCGCGGTCCCGCCACCGCCGTAGCCCCCGCCACCGCCGCCATGACCGCCGCCGCCGAACCCGGAGCCGCCGCCACCGCCGAACCCTCCGGAGGGCGGCGGCGCCGAGCCCCCGCCCGCGGGATCGACGATCGCCTCGATCTTCCACTGGACGTTGAACTGCTCGGCCAGCGCCTGGCGCAGCACGTCCTCACTGCCGCTGCTCGCGAAGTTGTCGCGGGCGCCGGCGTTGACGAAGCCGAGCTGGAGCGTGGTGCCGTCGAAGCCGGACACCTGGGCGTTCTGACTGAGCAGGATCCAGGTGAAGCGGCGCCGGTTCTTGACCGCTTCGAGGATGTTCGGCCACAGGGAGCGCGGGTCGATGCCGCCCGCCGGGGCCGGCACGGAGGGGCCGGGCGGGGAGGCAGGAGGTGCGCCGGGAGGTGTGGTGGACGCCGGCGCGGCCGACCGCGCCGGTGCCGGCCCCGCGGGCGCGGTGGGCTGCCCGCCGCCCGGGGCCGCCGCGGTGGGCCAGCCACCGGGACGCCGGCCGCCGCCCGCAGCGGCCGCGGTGGGCCAGGCGCCGGGTGCGGACGGAGCGGGGGCCGCCGGTGCCGAGGGCGGCGCGGCCTGCGGGGCCGGAGCCTGCGGAGCGGCAGGGGTAGGCGCCTCCGGGGAACGGTCACCGGCGGCGGGTCCCGGCGGTGTGGAGGGCACGGAGGGCACGGAGGGTGCGGGGCCGCCGGGGGCCTGGCTCACGGGGGCACCGGCCGGTGCGTGGGTGGCCGGAGCGCCCGAGGGCCCCGGGGCGCCGGCGGCCGCCGCGGCCCCCGCACCGGCGGGAGCGCCCGGAGCGCGTACCGCGGCGCGGGCCGCCGCGGGGCCGCCGACCGGCGGGACCGGGCCGCCCGCGGGACCACCGCCGCCGGCCGCGAATGCGGGGCCTCCGGCGGCCGCCCCGTGGGCCTCCGGTCCCGGCACGTATCCCATCGCGGGTGCCCCGGCGCCCGCGGAGAAGCTCACACCCCGCTCGATCCGGTCGAGGCGGGCCATCACGGACCGCTCGTCGCCGTACGCCGCGGGCAGCAGGACGCGGGCGCAGATCAGCTCCAACTGGAGGCGCGGCGACGTGGCGCCCCGCATCTCGGTCAGGCCCTCGTTGACGAGGTCGGCGGCCCGGCTCAGCTCGGCGGCGCCGAACACTCCGGCCTGGGCCTGCATCCGCTCCAGCACGTCGACGGGGGCGTCGATGAGGCCCTTCTCCGCCGCGTCTGGGACGGCGGCGAGGATCACCAGGTCCCGCAGCCGCTCCAGCAGGTCGGCGACGAAGCGGCGCGGGTCGTTGCCGCCCTCGATGACGCGGTCGACGACCTCGAAGGCCGCCGCCCCGTCGCCGGTGGCGAACGCCTCCACCACGGAGTCGAGCAGCGAGCCGTCCGTGTAACCGAGCAGGGAGGTGGCCATGGCGTAGGTCACACCCTCCTCCCCCGCGCCGGCGAGCAGCTGGTCCATGACGGACATGGAGTCACGCACGGACCCGGCGCCGGCCCGCACGACCAGCGGCAGGACGCCGTCCTCGACGGGGATGTCCTCCTGCCGGCACACCTCGGCGAGGTAGTCGCGCAGGGTGCCCGGCGGGACGAGCCGGAAGGGGTAGTGGTGGGTCCGGGACCGGATGGTGCCGATGACCTTCTCGGGCTCGGTCGTCGCGAAGATGAACTTCAGGTGCTCCGGCGGCTCCTCGACCACCTTGAGCAGCGCGTTGAAGCCGGCCGACGTGACCATGTGGGCCTCGTCGATGATGTAGATCTTGTACCGGCTGCGCGCGGGTCCGAAGAAAGCCTTCTCGCGCAGGTCACGGGCGTCGTCCACACCACCGTGCGAGGCTGCGTCGATCTCGATGACGTCGATGGACCCCGGCCCGTTCCTGGCGAGGTCGCGGCACGACTCGCAGGTGCCGCACGGGGTGGGCGTGGGCCCCTCCTCGCAGTTCAGGCACCGGGCGAGGATGCGCGCGCTGGTCGTCTTGCCACAGCCGCGCGGACCGCTGAACAGGTACGCGTGGTTGACCCGGTTGTTCCGCAGCGCCTGCTGCAGCGGGTCGGTGACATGCGCCTGCCCGATGACCTCGGCGAAGGACTCCGGACGGTAGCGGCGGTACAGAGCGAGAGACGACACGCATACGAGGTTATAGGCGCCCACCGACATCCGGCCCGGCCCGGGAAACGCAAGGGCCCCCCACGCACCCGCCAGAGCCGACCTACCCTTGCTGCCTTCCGGCCCTGGGGGAGTTCAGTCAGATAGCGCCGCGTGGGGGGCTGCGCACAGCCTACCTGATGCGGACCGGGTGGAACGAGTTCGCGAGCACACCTCCGGGTCATGTAATGTTTCCGGCGGAGGATTCGCCTAGAGGCCTAGGGCGCACGCTTGGAAAGCGTGTTGGGGGCAACCCCTCACGAGTTCGAATCTCGTATCCTCCGCCAGTGCCTCACCGGGCACGATGCCGAAGGGCCCCACCGTTCGCGGTGGGGCCCTTCGGCGTGTCTGGTCTCAGTTTTGGTCTCAGTCGGCTCCAGAGGAGCCCCACAGCTTTTCCCCGACCTGATCCGCGACCTTCCGGAGCATGAGCCCTGTCACATCCATGGACCGCGGGCGCATCCGGGCCGCTCCCCGCGCTCCCAGAGCGCGTCCCCGACCTGCCGAACGACCCTGCGGAGCATGATTCCCGTCACATGCAGAAAGCGGGCCGCACCGGCCGCTCCCCGGGCCTGGACGCGCTCCGCCCGCCCCGGTCCGCCCGTGCAGGACGAACGCCCCGGCCGTACGCGGCGGTCGGGGCGTTCGTCGTCGGGGGCGGGAGGTGCCTCAGGCGGGCTTGGCGGGTGTGGCGGGCTTGGCGGGCTGAGCGGATTTGGCCGGCTCGGGCAGGGATGCGGTGGGTGCCGCGTCCGCGGGGGCGTCCGGCTGCGGGCCGCGGCGCACCCGGTGGCGGGGGGTCGTCCGGCGGGGCGGGCGGGTCAGCGTGATCTGGCGGACGAGCTGCTGGAAGCACGCCAGGGAGGCCAGGCCCGGCAGTGCGGCCGCCGCGACGTCGACGACCGTCCTCGGCGCCTGCACCACGCACAGGAGCATCGCGATGGCTGAGAAGAGCAGGACGACGCACCAGGAGTGGACCGCCCGCCGCTGGTGCAGAGCGGCCCGCAGGACGGACAGCGACGCCACCAGCCAGGGCCCGTACACCAGCATCGGCCACCAGGAGGCCAGTCCCGTCTCGAGGCGGGCCATGGCCACGAGGCGCAGTGGGTCGTAGGCGACCATCCCGCTGAAGAAGCTCACGGAGGAGGCGGTCACCGCGGCCAGGGCCGCGGTGACGTGGCTGGCCGTGCGCACGCCGTCGAACTGCCTGCGCGGCCGGACCTTGCGATGGCCGCGGGGGGTGTCCCTCGGCAGGACCGGTTCGGCCGTGCTGTCCCGCGGGTCCTCCAGGAAGGTGTCGGAGGCCTCCGCGGGCACCGGGGGATCGTCCTCGGGCGCGGGGGCCGCGGCCCGCTGCTCCGCCATCGCCTCCTGGAGCAGGAACGCCAGTTCCTCGGCCGGATCCCAGGCGGCGTCGGGAGGTACCAGCGGCGCCGAGGAGAATTCGGCCGGCCCTCGGTGCCGACCGGTGCCGGCAGCCACGAATCCGCCCGGGTGACAGGCGGAATTTCCCGTACGTTGGTCGATTCTTTCGTCATGCATGACGCGGTCCGGCTATTCCGCTCCTGTGAATGCGGACCGGGCCTCCGTACGGCTCCACCGCCGGGCGAGGTCGGCCTCCAGCACGCTCATCCCGTCCAGGGAATGCCGCAGCAGGGGTCCGGTCGCCTTCGACGCCACCGGCGGTCCGCTTCGGGTCAGGGGCCCACCGGCCGCGGCCGGAGCCCGGACCCGGGCGGGAACATGGATGGGGGGACCCGGCGCCAGCCCGCGACCGGCCGCCGCGCTCTCCCGCCCCTGACGCACGAGCAGGCGGATGCGCCCTTCCCTGGATGCCTTGGTCATATCGCGATTAACGCCGTACGAGTGCGCCGGATGCGCGGCAAACGGGTGAAGGAATTCCCCTGACAAGCCCTATATATGCGATGGGATTGTCGTCCGCCGAGCCGACCAGATGACGGCCGATGACAACAGGCCGCACCTGCCGAAGCGTGGCCGATACGCACCTCTGGCGATCCTCGGCGGTCCCTTGCGGACTCGCCGTGTGTCACCGGGCGGCCACCTCGGGGTAACCGCTCGCCATGGCAGAGATCCTGGTTGGCGCGTGCTCGTGGACGGACCCGATGCTGGTGCGCAGCGGCTGGTACCCGGTGGGTTCCCGCAGTGCGGAGGGCCGGCTGCGCCACTACGCGACGCGGTTGCCGATCGTGGAGGTCGACTCCAGCTACTACGCCCTGCCCAGTGAGCGCAACAGCCGGCTGTGGGTCGAGCGGACCCCCGACGGGTTCGTCTTCGACGTGAAGGCGTTCTCCGCGCTCACCGGACACCCCACCCGGTCCGCCGCGCTGCCGGAGGACGTGCGGGGCGATCTGCGCGACCCGGCGGTGCTCGACGCGGTGTGGGACCGGTTCGCCGGGGCGGTGGAACCGCTGCGGCGGGCGGGGCGGCTGGGCAGCGTGCTGTTCCAGTTCCCGCCCTGGTTCCGGCCGGGCGCGCGGGCGGAGGAGTTCCTCGAGCAGTGCGCCGGGCGGACGGACAAGTGGCCGGTCGCGGTGGAGTTCCGGCATCCGGCGTGGTGGCGGGAGGAACAGGCCGACGCGACCTCCGCGCTGCTGCGCCGGTACGGCTTCGCCGCGGTCGCCGTCGACATGGCGCAGGGGCTGCCCTCGTCGATCCCTCCCGTCCTGCCCGTCACCTCCTCCCGGCTGTCCGTCGTCCGCTTCCACGGCCGCAGCACCGCCTGGGGCACCGGCAGCAAGGAGGACCGGTTCCGGCACGACTACACCGACGACGAACTCGCGGAATGGGCGCCGAGGCTGTCGTCCCTCGCCGGGCGGGTCGGGCAGCTGCACGTCCTGTTCAACAACTGCTGCGGCGACGCGGCCGTCCGCGCCGCCGAGCGGATGCGCGACCTGCTCGACGGGGGGGCATCGGGAGGGCTGACCGGGCCCGGACAGCGGCTGACCCGGGGGCCGGCCGGCCGCTCGTCCGGACGCTGATCGGCGGTGATGAGCGGCCGGCCTTCGCCGTAAGTGAGAGCCGGCTTCCGGGTGGTCGCTCCTGCGGCCTCCCTCCCCCGGCCGGGCGGCCGGCGCGCCGCGTGGTCGGCGCGGGGTCCCGCTCCCGGCTCCGGCGTCACCGCAGGATCCGTATCGTCCTCGACGCGCTCGTCTGGTCCAGCTCGGAGGTCCGCACCGTCGCCTTCGCCGTCCAGGTGCCGGCGAGCGGGAGGTCGAGGTCGTCGGTGCCCCAGTAGCCGCCCTTGTCGGTGAGCCCGGCGTCGATCGGGCCGATGTCCTTCGCCGGAAGCGACAGGGACAGGCGCAGCTCGGGGACGATGGCCAGGCCGCCGTCGGCGCCGAAGACCACGGCCTCCACCGCGTTCTGCCCGACCCGGCCGGGTTCCAGGGTGATCTGCACGGTGCCGTGGCCGCCCGGGGTGCCGAGGTCGAACGGGATCGTCGTGACGGAAGCGGTGCGGCCGCCGGCCACGGGTGCCGCGTCGGCGGCCTCGGTGGCGGCCCGCCCCGGCAGGGTGCCGGTCAGCGTCGTCGTGATGCCCAGCACCACCACGCTCACCGCGACCTCGGCCAGGACGGAGCGGCGCAGGCCACGGCGGCGCGCCTCAAGGGCGGGGGAAGACGCGGCGGCCTCCGCAGTACCGGCGGCCTCCTTCGAAGTACCGGCGGCCTCCTTCGAAGTACCGGCGGCCTCCTTGGAAGTCATGGCGGCAGTCGTCGGAGTGACAGCGGCCGTGGGCTTTACGGACGCGGCGGAGGACACGCCGGCTGCGCTCGGCGCGGAGGAGGCCGCGGCTGCGCTCGGCGCCGGCTCCGGGGATGGGACGTGTGCGGCCGGCCTCCGGACCTCCGCCAACGCCGAAGACCTCGCCGTCCAGCGACGCGAACGGCTCGCCACGGCGAGCAGCACGATGACGACCGCCACCTTGGCGAGCAGGAGCCGCCCGTACGTCGTGCCGGTGAGCGCGGTCCACGAGCCGAGGCCGCGCCAGGACTGGTAGACGCCGGTGACCACCAGAACGGTCACGGCGGCCAGGGCGAGGCGGGAGAAGCGGGCCGCCGTCGCGGTCAGTGCGCGGACACCGTCCGCCTCCGCAGCGGCACCCCGCCCGGCCGCGTCCCCGGCCGGGGCACCCCGGCCCGCCGGATCCTCCACCGCGACACCCCGCCCCGCCGGATCCTCCACCGCGACACCCCGCCCCGCCGCGTCCCCCGCCGTGCCCTTCGTGGCCCGGCGCAGCGTTGTGAGCAGGGCCGTCAGGCCGCCGAGCCAGACCGCCATGGCCAGCAGGTGCAGCACGGAGGACGTCATCGCCACGGGGACCTGGATGCCGGCCGACGCGTGCTCGGCCGCCGCCCACGTCAGGGCCAGGCCGAGGGCCAGGGCGGTGCCCGCCGCGAGCATCCGGCGCGAGGGGTTCTCCCCGCGCCGCCGGAGCAGCCGTACGAGGAGGACGGCGGTCGGCGGGAGCAGCGCCAGCCGGGCGAGCAGGGCGAGGCCGGGCCGGCTCGTCAGGGTGCGGCCCAGGGCCTCGGCGTCGAAGGCCGCGGCCGGTCCCGCGCCCGTCTCGTACGGAGCCCGCAGCAGCACCAGGACGACCGTCGAGGCGAGCAGGACCCACCAGCCGGCCGCCAGCGGCCCGCGCAACGCGCCCGGGTCCGGCGGACGGCAGGCCAGGACGAAGGTCGCCGTGCCGACGAGCAGGGCCACGGCCGCGTACGCCGCGTAGCGCGCGAGGGTGTGGAGGCCGCCGGTCACGGGGTCCTCCACCGGTCCCGCGGCGACCGCCGCCGTCGTCGGGGAGGGCTTGCCGACGGAGAAGGTGAAGGCGCCGGAGACCGGATGGCTGTCCGCCGACACCACCCGCCAGGCCACGGTGTAGGTGCCCTGGCCGAGCCCGGACGGCAGCGACACCCGCGCGGTGTTGCCCTGGCCGGACGCGTGTTCCGTCTCTCCCGTGCGCACGCGCCGCCCGTCGGGGTCGAACAGGCGGAAGGAGTCGTCGAGCAGGCCGACGGACTCGGTGAAGGTCAGCGTGACGGCGCGGGGTGCCGTCCCGAGGACGCTGCCGTCGGCGGGGTCGGCCGCGCGGAGGGCGGCGTGCGCCGACGCGGGCCCGGCTCCGCCGAGGAGCAGCAGGACCAGGAGCGCACCGAGCAGGACCGCCCCCGGGAGCCGCCGCCCGCCTCGGGCTCCCTGACGGTCCCGGCGCTCCGGGCGTCCCCGGCATCCTCGGCGTCCTCCCCGTCCGTAGCGCGCACTGCCGTCACACCCCTCGCTCCGCCGTCGGGTCACGTCACTTCTCCGTAGTGGGACTTGGGCTTCCGGACAGGTACGGACCGAGCCCGGACTTCGCTCACCCGGCCCCCGTGCGGAGGGGCCGGTCGTGGCGCCGCCGTGGCCCGGCAGGCCGCGCCCCGGCTGCGGCGGGGACGGCGCGGGGCGATCATCGTGACATGGACGTCACCCTGCACCTCGCCCAGGACCCCGAGGCCGACGCGCTGCTCGGGCGCAGCCCGCTCGCCGCACTGATCGGGATGCTGCTGGACCAGCAGATCCCGATGGAGTGGGCGTTCAAGGGTCCGGCGACCATCGCCCGGCGGATGGGCACCGACGACCTGGACGCGCACGAGATCGTGGCGTTCGAGCCGGAGACCTTCGCCCGGCTGCTGTCGGACAAACCCGCCGTGCACCGCTACCCAGGGTCGATGGCCAAGCGGATCCAGCAGCTGTGCCAGTACCTCGTAGAGCACTACGCCGGCGACCCCGAGGCGCTGTGGCGGGACGTCGGCAGCGGGCGCGAGCTGCTGGAGCGGCTCCAGGGGCTGCCCGGGTTCGGCAAGCAGAAGGCGCAGATCTTCCTCGCCCTGCTCGGCAAGCAGCTCGGCGTGCGGCCCGAGGGGTGGCGCGAGGCCGCGGGCTCCTACGGCGACCCGGGCTCCTTCCGGTCCGTCGCCGACATCACCGGACCCGACTCGCTGGCGCAGGTGCGGGCGTACAAACAGGAGACGAAGGCCGCGGCCAAGGCGGCGAAGCCGGCCAAGGGCTGAGCGCGGGGGAGAGCCGGGCCGGAGGTGCCGGTTCGCACGGTCCTCCCCCGGCGGGCGCCGCAACCGTCGGCACGGCGACACCCCCGCGCGACGCCGGCCCGGCGGCGGCTGCCCGGTCGCGCGGTCCCGGCACGGACCCGCGTGCCGGCCGCTCCGGTGCCGGCGGAGATCCGGCGCCGACCGTCCACTGCCGGTGTACAGATCCGGAGCCGACGCTCCGGTGCCCGCACAGATCCGGCGCCGACGCTCCGGTGCGGGCACGGATCCGGCGCCGGCCGTCTGCTGCCGGCGTCAGCCGACCGGCCCGTCCCCGCTGGCCGTTCGCGTCCACCCGGTCCCAGCATGGGGCATGAGCGAGCCACCGAGCGGCTCCCCGTGGGGCCAGGAGTACGACGACCGCCGCGTCCACGCGGCCCGCGACCCGCACGCCCCGCCGCCGCACGACGAACGGCCGCTGGAAGGACCCCTGCACGCCCTCTCGCGCGCGGCCTGGCAGGCCGTCCTCGCCGCCGGAGTGGCGGCCGTCGTCCTGGGCGTCCTGGTGCTGGTTTGGCCAGGGCCCTCCCTGCTGGCCGCCGCGGTCCTGCTGGGCCTGTACCTCCTCGTCAGCGGCGTGCTCCAGCTGGCGGCCGCGTTCGGCACGCACAGGGCGGCCTCGCTGCGCGTGCTGGCGTTCGTCAGCGGGGCGCTGTCGATCCTGCTGGGCCTGTTCTGCTTCCGCGGCACCCTCCAGTCGGTCCTGTTGCTCGCCCTGTGGATCGGCATCGGCTGGCTGATCCGCGGGATCACGCAGACGCTGGCCGCCGTGCACGACCGGACGGCGCCCGCGCGCGGCTGGCAGATCTGCCTCGGCCTCCTCACCTTCGCCGCCGGCGCCGTCCTGATCGTCTCGCCGCTGGAGTCGGTCGCCGTGCTGGCCCTGCTGGCCGGCTGGTGGCTGGTGGCCGTGGGGATCGCCGAGATCGTGACGGCGTTCCGGATCCGCGGCCACGCCGCGCGCGTCCCGCGCACCGTGTGACCACCCCGCCCGGTACGCGGTCGTACGCCATGCGGGCGAATTCCGGGTCCCGAGTGGTCGACCGCGGGCGCGCCGCGGGGACATGACCCGGTGTGAGCACCGCACCGCACGTCCGCCGCACCGCGCGCCGCGGCGGCTGTGTGCGGGTGCTCGTCCTCCTGCTCGCCCTGTTCCTGCCGGGTGCGCACACCGCGGGCTTCACGGCCCCGGTCCCGGCGGTGTCCGGCCAGGCGGGCGGTACCGCCGCCGAGCAGGACCACCTCGATGCGGCCCTGCGGCCCCCGGTGCGCAACGCTGAGCGAGCCCCGGTCCTCCCCCTGCGGCCCGTCCCGCGGCCCGTCCCGCCGGCAACTCCCGCGGTGGGCCGCGGCGTCGCCGCGCCGCCGCATCCTTCCCCCCTCCTGCGCGCCCTGCGGTCCGTCGTCCTGCGCTGCTGAGCCGGCCGGTCCCCCACCGCGGTCCATCGGCAGGTACGACGCAAGGAACCAACCACCCATGACCAGCGACCTCTACGCGGTCCTGCGCGCCCTTCTGCGCGCCGAGGCCGCCCGCAGCCACCCGCGGCAGGTGCGTCAGGAGACGTCCCCCGCCCCCGAGTCCCCCGACCGACGGCCGCCGGCGGCCGAGGAAGGAGAGCGCGGCTGAAGCGGAGCCGGGCGCCCACGCGGCGTCCGGCTCGGCACGGGGCCGGACGAACGCGGCGTGGACCGGACGCGGGACCGACCGAACGCGGCCGACCGTTCCGGAGCGGGCTCGATGCGGGGTCCGGTGGCGGGCTCGAAGGGGGCCGCTGTCACCCACCCGGACCTGCCGCAGGCTCAAACGCGCTCCTCGCCGCGCTCCTTTGTCCACAGGCTGTGGACAAAGAGAAGGCGCGCTCGCCGGGGCGCCACGGGAGACGCCGCCAGGACGGACGGCGAGCCGGCACACGAGCGGTCAAGTCCCCTCCCGGGCGATCGAGTCGGCCGTCGGCGGACCTGCCGTGGAGGCGACGCCGGCGCCCCGCACGGTCACGCCGGGGACTGCCGTCGCACAGCAAGCGGCCACCCACGGCGCGTTCCGCCACCGCGGACCCCACGCGGCATGATGCCGCTTTGCCCGGGTTTTCCACGGCATTTCCCACGTCGCACTCCGTCGCCATGGCTGCGCCCGGAACGCCGGGGCCGGTAGGCTTTCCGTGTGATCTTCAAGCGCATCGGAAACGGCCGGCCGTACCCCGACCACGGCCGGGAAAGCACCCGGCAGTGGGCGGACGTCGCGCCGCGCCCGGTCCGCCTCGATCAGCTGGTGACCACCAAGCAGCAACTCGACCTGGAGACGCTGCTCGCCGAGGACTCCACCTTCTACGGCGACCTGTTCGCCCATGTCGTGAAATGGCAGGGCGACCTGTACCTGGAGGACGGTCTGCACCGCGCGGTGCGGGCGGCGCTCCAGCAGCGCCAGGTGCTGCACGCGCGCGTGCTCGAACTGGACTGAGCGCGCTCGCACGGCCGAACCGGGTTCCCACGGACGGCCGGAGCACCTTCCCCGCGGACGGCCGGAGCCACTTCCCCACGGCCCGCCGACGCTCGTTGTCCGCAGGACGGCCGAAGCGCGTCGTCCGCACGGACGGCCGAACCGGACCCCGTGAAGAGCCGTGGCGCGTCCCCGCGGACGGCCGGAGCGCGATCCCCACACGGACGGCCCAACCGGGCCCCGGCGAACGGCCGGAGCACGTCGCCGCGGACCGGCGACCGCCTCCCCTCGGACCACCGGAGCGCGTCCCCGCAGGCCGGCGACCCCATCCCTGCGCACCGCCCGACCCGGTCCCCCGGACCGTCATGCGGCACCCGGTGTGGACCTTTCGGGTTCTGCTGAGCCCCGTCCAATGATCATCTAGTAGGAATCACCGCCCGCGCACACTACGCTGCGCTCATGAGCATGCTGACTCCCCCCGGCATGGGCGGGCAGTACCGGATCACGGGGAACAAGTACCCGCGAATGCGCAGGCCCCGTCGGCGCGGCAGGCTCGTTGTGCTGTCCGTCGCCTCCGTCGTCGCGCTCGGCGTGCTCGGCTGGGGCACGCTGCAGCTCGTCGACGTCTTCACCGGCGGCGGCAGGGCCGAGGCGGGCGGCGCCGGAACGGAGTGCGCTCCCGCGCTGACCACGTCGGCCCGGACGGGCGCCTCGCCCACGACCCCGCCCCGGGTGCTGCCCAAGCCGGGCGGGATCACGGTGAACGTCTTCAACGCCACGCCCCGCAGCGGCCTGGCCAAGCAGACCGCGGACGAGCTCAAGAAGCGGGGCTTCCGCATCGGCCAGGTGGGCAACGCCACCCAGCAGTTCGACAAGAAGGTCAAGGGCAGCGGGCTCCTCCTGGGCCCCGCCTCGTCCCTGAACACCTCGCTGCCCGTGCTCGCCACGCAGCTGACCACCGCCGAGCGCCGCGCGGACGCCCGCAAGGGCGCCGACATCGATCTGATCATCGGGGACGGCTTCAAGGCGCTGACGCCGCGCGCCGACGCCGACAAGGCCCTGACGGCCCTGGCCGCACCCGCGCCGAAGACGCCCACCCCGAAGAAGAAGGGGTGCTGAGCCGCCGTACGCCCCGGTGACCGGGCGGCCCGGCGCGGGGCGGGGCGGCCGGGCGGCGTCCCGCGGAACGGCGGCCGGTTACTCGGCGGCCCCGTACATCCGGTCGCCCGCGTCCCCGAGGCCGGGCACGATGTAGCCGAGCTCGTTGAGGCGCTCGTCGACCGAGGCCGTCACGACCGTCACCGGGGTGCCGGCCAGTTCCCGCTCCATGACCTCGACGCCCTCGGGCGCGGCCAGCAGGACCACGGCGGTCACGTCGTCGGCGCCGCGCCTGATCAGCTCCTTGATCGCCGCGACCAGCGTGCCGCCGGTGGCGAGCATCGGGTCGAGGACGTAGACCTGGCGGCCGGAGAGGTCCTCCGGCATGCGCGTGGCGTACGTGGAGGCCTGCAGCGTCTCCTCGTTGCGGATCATGCCGAGGAAGCCCACCTCGGCGGTCGGCAGCAGCCGCACCATGCCGTCCAGCATGCCGAGGCCGGCCCGCAGGATCGGCACCACCAGCGGACGCGGGTGGGAGAGCTTGACGCCGGTCGTGCGGGCCACCGGGGTGTCGAGGTCGACCTGTTCGGTGCGCACGTCCCGCGTGGCCTCGTAGGCGAGCAGGGTGACCAGTTCGTCGGCGAGCCGGCGGAAGGTCGCGGAGTCGGTGCGGCGGTCGCGCAGGGTGGTGAGTTTGTGGGCGACCAGGGGGTGGTCGACGACGTGGAGACGCATGGGCACAACACTAACCGGGCCCTGTGACCGCCCGCCCGCCCGCCGTCGCCCACTGCCGGGCCCGCACCGGCCCGGCCCCCCGTCCAGCGTCTTTCCGGCATCAAACCGGCCGCCGGGGGGAACGTGGGGAGACGGACTGGGGTGGTGAACCAATGCCTGACCGGGAATTCCGCGGGGATCCGTCGTTTCGCCGGGAGCATCCGGAACCGGACACGCCGGACACGCCCGGCCTGCCCGAGACGGACGCCGAGCGCCGGCGGCGCCGCGCCCGGTTCCTGCGCGAGCTGGCCGAGGCGCGCGCGCTGCGTGACCGCGTCCAGCCGCGCCGCGCCAAGGCCGCCCGGCTGCGGCACGCGATGCGGATGCGCACGTTCCGCTGGTGAGAACCGGGAACCGGCAGGTCGGAGTGGTCGGCACGCGCCGTCCGGTGCCCCGCGCGGACACCGGGCGGGCCGGGCACGGACAGCGGCCGGGAGACCGAACGGGCTACCGCGGGACACCGGCCGGGTTACCGGCGGAAGCCCGCCGGGTGCGCGCCGGAAAGATCCACGACGGCTCCGGCGTTGCGGCGGTGGGCGTGCTCGGACGCCCGGAAAAGCCGCGTACGATCCGCAGAAGGCGGCAATGAGCGTGCTGGTGGCCCGTCATGGAACTACGGTCGAAAGTGCCGGACACAGGGGGCTGAAGACATCCCCTGAGCGCCTTGTTTCTGCCACGATTCCGAGTGGGTGGGGCTCGGAGCCCAGCTCTCTCCGCCCAGAACCTCCGCCGGGGGGATTCCCAACCGGCACCCTATGACCAGTGGGAGAGTCACGGTGTACTTCGCCGCACTGCTCGCGCGCACCGAAGACGGGTGGGAAGCGAGCGACACGGAGCTCGACGATGTGGAGACGCTGGCCGACCTGGCCGACCTGGCCCGGGACGCCTCGACCGAGGACGACACGGTGCTCGTCCTCATCGAGCAGGAGGACTCCTGGTTCGGCGTCGTCCGCGTGGACGGCGAGGACGACCCTCGTATCTACGTCTCGGACGCCGCCGCCGCGGCCCGCAGCTCGTACGGCGAGATCCTGCTCACCGACGAGCTGCTCGGCCGGGAGCCCGGTGACGACGTCCCCGACCTGGACGCCCTGGACCTCGACGGCACCGAGGACGGTGAGCCCGCGTCCGCCGAGGACGAGGACGAGCCCGGTTCCGCCGAGACCATCACGCACGGCCCCCTCGGCGACGGCGAGATCCTCGACGACCTCGGCGTCGGCGAGAAGGAGCTGCGCGCCCTCGACGCGGACGACGCGCTGAGCGCCATCGCCGAGGCCCTGGGCGCCTCGGAGGTGCTGGAGACCGTCCGCTGACCGTGCAGGAGACAGGAACGGCACCGGAGCCGGCCCCGGACGGCTCTCCGGCCCCGGACGGCTCTCCGGCCCCGGAGGGCCACTCCCCCGGCGCCCCGGGGCCGCACGGCACGCCCCCCGACGGTGACACGCCGCCCCTGGGCGGTGCGCCCGCGCCGGGCGGTGCGCCCGCGCCCGGCGGCGCCTCCGCGCCCGGCGGTACACCCGATCCCGGCGGTACACCCGATCCCGCCGATCCGCCCGATCCGGCCGATCCGCCCGATCCGGCCGATGCGCCCGATCCGGTGCGCGAGCCCTGGCGGCCGGCGATGCGGCTCGCCCTGGACGAGGCCCGGCTGGCCGTCCGGGGCGGGGACGTGCCCGTCGGTGCCGTGGTGCTGGCCGCCGACGGCACGACCGTGCTCGCCGTCGGGCACAACGAGCGCGAGGCCACCGGCGACCCGACCGCGCACGCGGAGGTGCTGGCCGTCCGGCGCGCCGCCGCCGCGGTCGGCGAGTGGCGACTGTCCGGCTGCACGCTCGTGGTGACGCTGGAGCCGTGCACCATGTGCGCGGGCGCCATCGTGCTCTCGCGGGTGGACCGCGTGGTCTACGGCGCCCGCGACGAGAAGGCGGGCGCCGCGGGCTCCCTGTGGGACGTCGTGCGGGACCGCCGGCTCAACCACCGCCCCGAGGTGATCGAGGGCGTGCTGGCGCAGGAGTGCGCCCAGGTCCTCACCGACTTCTTCCGCACCCGCTGACCCGCCCGGTCCCGGGAGGGACGGCCGCTCCGGACGCCGGGAGACCGGTCCGGGGAGTCACCGGCCGCGGCGGACGCCGGGCTTTCCCGCCGCCCGGCCGGTGTCCGCCGCTCCCGCCGCTTTCCGCCGTCCCGCCGTCGCCGTCCGTCCTCTTCCAGCGGTTTCCTTCGCTGCCCGTCGGCAGCGACCGGCAGCCGACAGCCCCGGGGGAACGGATTTCAAACCTCGGGGCACCTTGCTGTAAGGTCTCCCTCGGTAGCGTGTCCGAGCGGCCGAAGGAGCTCGCCTCGAAAGCGAGTGTGGCGCAAGTCACCGAGGGTTCAAATCCCTCCGCTACCGCTGGCAGACGAAGGGCCCGGTCCGATGGACCGGGCCCTTCGTGGCCTCCCGTCTCAGTTTCCGTCTCATTCAGCCCAGCGACGGCCACACAATGAGGTGGATCGTCGCGGTCGCCGCGTCCGGCGCGAGACGCGAGCGCCCGGTCCGGGTGCGCTCCGGCCCCTACACCTCGGTGAGTTTGAAGGTGAACCGGTTGCGGTCGTCGCGCGAGTAGTCCAGGTTCTCGGGGACGTTCGAGGCGTCGGCAACGTCGATCGACTTGGTCCCGGAGTTCCAGGCGAAGTAGATGGCCCCCAGGGCGACATATGCGCCGGACAGCTCGTTGCGGACGTAGATGGCACTGGTGACCGGCGGCCCGTCCTCGGGCATGACGCCGACGAGCCCGTACTCCGGGTCGCCGGAGCGGACGACGGTGTCCCCGACGTCGTAGGAAGCGACCTTCAGGCTGTACCGCCCGGGCTGGGATCCGGTGAGGTCCTGGAGCCGGACCGCGATGGGCAGCGTGGTGCTCTCGACGACCTTGAACCGGGTCAGCCCGCCGATGTCAGAGATGTCCGGCTGGTCGACTTCCCATTCCCGATACTTGCCGGTCTGGTTGGCGTGCTGCCAGGCCAGGACCTTGGCTTTCCGGCCGACCCTGACGGACTTGAACCTGTCGTTGAGCTCGCCGGGGTGCAGGTTCTCGTTGGCTCCCACCCTGTAGGTGTGGGCGTCGCCCGTGTAATCGGGTCGGGTGTGGAAGGTGACTTCTTGCTCGCTCATGTGCCCCTCTGCGTGATCACTCGGCCGCATGCATGGCAGATAGTTCCCCATTGACCACCATCCGTTACCGACCCGTCCGAGGATCCACTGGGAAGGGCGAGCGGACACTCATGGAGTGTTCGCCAAGTCGCTCGGCTCATGGTGTCAGCCGTTGTAGGCCGCCTGGTGGATTCCGCTCCCCCTGTGCGGCGTGCACTGTCGACGGCAGCACGTGACCGTGCAGACGCTGCTCGTTGTCGTCTCGCTGCGCATCAGCACCCACCCACAACCCAAGGGAGGTAGCCATGACCACGGTCGCAGAACTCCAGCCGGACCCGAACAAGAAGATTCGCATCGTCAGTCACCGCGAAAGCAAGAACGGCGTGTACCACGACGGGATCGTCCGATCCATCCAATGCGTGAACGCTGACGAGAACCTGTACGAGGTCACGCTGTACAGCACGACGTACAACAGGGAGTCCACGTGCTACGTCTACGGCAGTGACCAGGTCACGGAGCCCACCCGAACCCAGAACTACGCCAACACCCAAACCGACCGCCAGCGCCAGGCCTCGCGGGAGATGTTCGACAACTAGCACCGGGCCGACCCGCTGCCACCCTGAGTGCGTACGAAGGGGCAACCATCAAGGGCCGCCCCTTCGTCTCAAGCTTCAGCCAGCAGGAACAGGCGCGCCGGCGAGAGCGTCGTCATTCGTCGTCCGACTCCCGGATCAGCCCGTCGACCTGTCGGGCAACATCGCTGCGGACGGAATCGACCATGTGCTCATACCGCGCGGCCGTGGCCGTGGTGGACCATGGCGCCCTACCCGTCGCGCTCCGTCTCGGTTTCCGTCTCATTCACTGCCGTCAGGACCCCTTCACGGCGGTTCGCGGAACGGGCGCGAGGACGGGGATGAACGCGGGTGAACGGCCGCGGATCGTGCCCCGTTACCGCGAACAGACCTCGAAAGCGAGTATGGCGCAAGTCACCGAGGGTTCACATCCCTCCGCTACCGCCGAAGAAGGGCCCGCCGCACGGCGGGGCCCTTCGTGCGATCATGAACAGCGCTCCGGGCAGTCAGCGACAGGGGGAGGCCGCGGTGGCCGTGAACGCCAAGAAGATCGCCGTCTACGTCGTCGTGGTCTTCGTGCTCTACTTGATCATCACGGATCCGGCCAAGGCCGCGGACTACGTGCAGATAGGGTTCGAGGGCATATCGGACGCCGCCAAGGCCCTCGGCGACTTCATGGGCTGGGTCGCCCACGGAGGTACCTCATGATCCGCCACCTGGTCCTCTTCAAGCTGAACGACGGCGTCCAGCGCGACGACCCGCGCGTCGTGGCGGGCGCCGAGGCCTTCCGCGCCCTCGGCGGGCAGATCGGCGACCTGCGCTTCTGGGAGTGCGGCTGGAACGTCAGCGACCGGTCCGTCGCCTACGACTTCGCGATCAACTCGGCCGTCGAGGACGCCGACGCCCTCCAGCGGTACCTGGACCATCCGGCGCACCGGGCGGGCGTCGCGCTGTGGCGCGAGTTCGCCACGTGGGTGATGGCGGACTACGAGTTCTGAACCCCGCGACCGCACCACCTCACGACGGCCGGCCCCGCACCCTCCCGGTGCGGGGCTTTTCCGCTTCCGACGGCCTGCTTTCCTCCGCCAACACGTGACTATGCGGTGCTTGAACACGGTGCACCTGTCTTGTGATGCTATGACCGCTTTTGACGGATGAGTTGATCGACGAAGAGGTGGCGTTGACCGTGTCGGCCAGTACTGCGCCGCCCCAGGAAGAGGCTTCCGCTCAGGCACCGGCCAAACGCCGCGGCGCCGACACGCGGGCACTGACCCAGGTGCTCTTCGCCCAGCTGAAGGAGCTCGAACCCGGAACACCGGAGCACACCCGCGTGCGCGGGGCGCTCATCGAGGCCAACCTCCCGCTCGTGCGCTACGCGGCAGGCCGTTTCCGCTCCCGCAACGAGCCGATGGAGGACGTCGTCCAGGTGGGCACCATCGGGCTCATCAACGCCATCGACCGCTTCGACCCCGACCGCGGCGTGCAGTTCCCGACGTTCGCGATGCCCACGGTCGTGGGCGAGATCAAGCGGTACTTCCGCGACAACGTCCGCACCGTGCACGTGCCGCGCCGGCTGCACGAGCTGTGGGTGCAGGTCAACGGCGCCACCGAGGACCTGACGACCGCCTTCGGGCGCTCCCCGACGACCGCCGAGATCGCCGAGCGGCTGCGCATCACCGAGGAGGAGGTGCTGTCCTGCATCGAGGCGGGGAGGTCGTACCACGCGACGTCCCTGGAGGCCGCCCAGGAGGGCGACGGGCTGCCCGGCCTGCTGGACCGGCTCGGCTACGAGGATCCGGCCCTGGACGGCGTGGAACACCGCGACCTGGTGCGCCACCTGCTCGTCCAGCTGCCCGAGCGGGAGCAGCGGATCCTCCTGCTGCGGTACTACAGCAACCTGACCCAGTCGCAGATCAGCGCGGAGCTCGGCGTCTCGCAGATGCACGTCTCGCGGCTACTGGCGCGTAGCTTCCAGCGGCTGAGGTCCGCGAACCGGATCGAGGCCTAACCCGTACGGGGGAATGCCCTCATCAGCGCGGATACCGACATCCACACCCCGAAAGACCGTCAGGTCCCGTGTGTGCAGGACGGATTGCCGTTCCAGATGTCGACATGTCACTACGGCGCGTTGCCGACATGTGACATTCTGCGGGAAGCGCGTTTGCCGCGGCTTCGGCTCCGGTATTCAGGTGAAGGCTGCGTTCTCCTCGCCGAGGAGGCCGGCCGCGACCGTCCCGCGACCCAGAGGGGGTGGCATGTCCGCAGATCAGGGCAGCTCCAAGGTGCTCACGCTCATGAAGAGCGACGGCGCGCCCGAGGCGCTCGGCGCCCTCGACGCTCTCGACGAGGGGGTGGCCCTGCCGGCCGCTCCGGCCCCGGCCCTTCCCACCGCCCCCACGCCGGCCCCGCCGGCCCCGGAGGACATCGACACCCGTACGCTGTCCCGCTCCCTGTTCCTGCGGCTCGCCGCACTCGACGAGAACAGCCCCGAACGCGCCTACGTCCGGGACACCCTGATCGAGCTGAACCTCCCGCTGGTCCGCTACGCGGCCGCCCGGTTCCGCTCGCGCAACGAGCCGATGGAGGACATCGTCCAGGTCGGCACCATCGGCCTGATCAAGGCGATCGACCGGTTCGACTGCGAGCGGGGCGTGGAGTTCCCGACGTTCGCGATGCCGACGGTCGTGGGCGAGATCAAGCGGTTCTTCCGCGACACCTCGTGGTCGGTCCGCGTCCCGCGCCGCCTGCAGGAGCTGCGGCTGGCGCTGACGAAGGCCAGCGACGAGCTCTCCCAGAAGCTCGACCGGTCCCCGACCGTCACCGAACTTGCCGCCGTGCTGGGCGTGTCGGAGGAGGACGTGGTCGACGGCCTGGCGGTCGGCAACGCCTACACCGCCTCGTCACTGGACTCGCCGGCGCCCGAGGACGACGGCGGCGAGGGCTCGCTGGCGGACCGCCTCGGCTACGAGGACCAGGCTCTGGAGGGCGTGGAGTACCGCGAGTCGCTCAAGCCCCTGCTGGCCAAGCTGCCGCCCCGCGAGCGGCAGATCATCATGCTGCGCTTCTTCGCCAACATGACGCAGTCGCAGATCGGCGAGCAGGTCGGCATCTCCCAGATGCACGTCTCCCGGCTGCTGACCCGGACGCTGGCTCAGCTGCGTGAGGGCCTGATCTCGGACTGAGTTCCCTGGGTCTCCGCGGACCTCGGGACCTCCCCGACGCGGGAGGCACCGGCCCATGGCCGCCGAAGCGCCGACACGGTCGCGTCGGCGGCCGTCGTCCGTCCGCCCCCGGTCAAGCGGCCCCGGCGCTCGGCCGGGCGGCAGCGCCGGACGGCTCCTCGTCCGTCGGGGCGCGGCAGCCCACGCGGGACATGCGGCTGAGAGCGTGTGCGGGCGCCGTGCGTGCGCGGAGGCGTAGGCGCGCGGGCCGTGCCCGCGGAACGGCGCCGGGTGCCGCCCACGGCGGCTGCCGCCCGAGGTACATGCGGCCCCGGTTCCCGCACGCGGTGCGCGCCACCCGGTGTACCTGCCGGACCTGCACCGCCGGGCGTCTCCATCCCCGGACCTCTCCACCGCCGGATGTGCAGCCCGAACAGGCGGCCGCGCCCCTCGCCCGAGGAGCGCGGCCGCTGAGACGGTGCGGCGGTTTCTACTTGAGCGCCAGCCAGGCCACCGCGGCGACGATCACAACGGCGACGACGATCCCGGCGATCAGGCCCACGCGCGGACCCGACTGGGCCTGCTGCGGAGTGGCCTGGGGGGCCGCCTCGTCGACGAACGCGCGGAACATCTGGGTGCTGCCGGCGGGGTCGTAGTTGCCCTGGGGGCCCTGGGTGTTAGCCATGGCCCGAGACCCTAGCGAATCCGCGGGATGGGCCCAAGCCCGGGTGGAGTTGGGGGTCCTGAGGGTTCGGGGAGCCCGCCGATCCGTCCGGATCCTCCGGGTACCGGCCGTCGGCGGGCGGGGTTCCCCACGGCTGCCGCTGCCCGGCGGAGCGGCCGGGCCGGGCAAAGGCCGGTCGCCGGCAAGGCCCTGAGAGGTCCGGGCCGGCCGAACCCGGTCGAGGACGGCCGACGCCGGCCGCACGCGTCTCCCGAGGCCCGAGCGACGGCCCGGCACCTGCGCCGATCCCGGCCGGACCAGCCGCACCCCCCGGCGGCCCGGCTGAGCTGGGCGTTTACACAAGCAATACTTGCCTTTGTCAAGTTTTTGCGGCCCACACCCCGTACTTGTTTGCCTGCAGCAACCAACAGCTCTATGGTTGCCCTAAGCAACGAATACGGGAGGTGTGATGGCCGAGCGCGCCCAGTACGAAGAGCTGGCGCGTCAGCTCAGCGCCGTCGGCGCCGTGAAACGGGACATGGGACGCATCCTGCCGTCCGACTGCCCGGCCGGTTCCGCCGCCGTGCTGACACTGCTCGGCCGCCACGGAGACATGCGCATGAGCAAGCTCGCGGAGCTGCTCGCCGTGGACATGTCGGTCACCAGCCGGCACGTCGCGCACGTCGCCGAGCGCGGCTGGATCGAACGGCTCCCCGACCCGGCGGACAGGCGCTCACGCATCCTGCGCCTGACGGCCGAGGGCCGGAACCGGCTCGACGATCTGTCCGAGCGGACCGCCCACCTGCTCGCCGACCGGCTGAGCGACTGGACCGACGACGAGGTCGGCCAGCTCATCCGGCTGATGACGCGCCTGCGCGCGAGCTTCGGCGACTGCCGGTCCGCACCGCACCGGATCCCCGCACCCGTAGTCGAACAGACCACCCGTACACCCGCAAGCACGTAAGAAAAGGAAGCCCATGGCAACGACCACACCAGCCGGTGTGCGGGCTCACGCCAAGCACGGGGGAGGCTCCTCCGGCGGCGTTGCGATGACGCACCGGCAGATCATGGAGGCGCTTTCCGGGCTGCTGCTCGGAATGTTCGTGGCGATCCTGTCGTCCACGATCGTCTCCAACGCGCTGCCGGAGATCATCAGTGACCTCGGAGGCGGCCAGTCCGCCTACACCTGGGTGGTCACCGCCGCCCTGCTGTCGATGACCGCCTCCACTCCCCTGTGGGGCAAGCTCGCCGACCTGTACAGCAAGAAGGCGCTCGTCCAGATAGCCCTGGTGATCTTCGTCGTCGCCTCGGCGGCGGCGGGTCTGTCGCAGAACCCCGGCATGCTGATCGCCTGCCGTGTGGTCCAGGGCATCGGCACCGGCGGCCTGTCGGCCCTGGCACAGATCGTCATGGCCGCGATGATCTCCCCGCGCGAGCGCGGCCGGTACTCCGGCTACCTCGGCGCCACGTTCGCCGTCGCCACCGTCGGCGGCCCGCTGCTCGGCGGTGTCATCACCGACACCTCCTGGCTGGGCTGGCGCTGGTGCTTCTACGTCGGCGTGCCCTTCGCGGTGATCGCGCTGATCGTGCTGCAGAAGACCCTGCACCTGCCCGTGGTCAAGCGTGAGGTCAAGGTCGACTGGGGCGGTGCCGTCCTCATCTCGGCCGCCGTCTCGCTGCTGCTGATCTGGGTCACCTTCGCCGGTGACAAGTACGACTGGCTGTCGTGGCAGACGTACACGATGGTCGCCGGCGCGGTCGTCCTCGGCGCGCTGTTCGTCCTCGTCGAGTCCAGGGCGAGCGAGCCGATCATCCCGCTGCGCCTGTTCCGCAACCGCACCATCACACTCGCGTCGCTGGCCTCGCTCTTCGTCGGCATCGCCATGTTCAGCGGCACCGTCTTCTTCAGCCAGTACTTCCAGCTGGCCCGCGACAAGTCCCCGACGATGTCGGGTGTCATGACGATCCCGATGATCGGCGGTCTGTTCGTCTCCTCCACCGTCTCCGGCCAGCTCATCACCCGCACCGGCCGCTGGAAGGCGTGGCTGGTCAGCGGTGGCGTCCTGGTGACGGCCGGTATGGGCCTGCTGGGCACCATCCGGTACGACACGGACTACTGGAAGATCGGCGTCTTCATGGCCCTGCTGGGTCTCGGCGTCGGCATGATGATGCAGAACCTCGTGCTGTGCACGCAGAACCAGGTGGCCCCCAGCGACCTCGGTTCGGCCAGCTCCACGGTCACCTTCTTCCGCAGCCTCGGCGGTGCGGTCGGCGTCTCCGCGCTCGGCGCGGTGATGGCCCACCGGATCACCGACTACGTCAAGGACGGCCTGGCGACCCTCGACCCGAAGTACGCCGCCGCGATGGCCGGGTCCGGCTCCGCCAACAGCAGCATCCCGGACATGGACGCGCTGCCCGCGCCGCTGCGCACGGTCATGGAGAGCGCCTACGGCCACGGCATCGCCGACGTCTTCCTGATCGCCGCCGCGCTGGCCGCCGTCGCCTTCCTGATCAGCCTGTTCATCAAGGAGGTCCCGCTGCGGACGAAGGGCGCCCTGGCGCAGGCCTCCGAGGGCGAGGCCCCCCCGGTGGACCCGGCCGCCGCCCCCACCGTCGCGGAGGCCCAGGCCCTCGCCGAGTCCGGCTCCCCCGCCGGCGGGCAGGCGCCCGACCGGTTCGGGGCCGCCGCCACCACCGGCGCCGGCCCCGAGGGCACGCAGCGGCTCGCGGCCGCGGCGTCCGCCGGATCCGCCGCCGGTGACGGCAGCGGCATCCCGGTGCGCGGCTTCGTCCGCGGCGCCGAGAGCGCCCCGGTGCCGCAGGCCGCCGTCACGCTGATCTCGCTCACGGGCCGCCAGCTGGGCCGTTCGGTCGCCCAGGCCGACGGCGCCTACGCGGTGGACGCGCCGGGCGCGGGCTCGTACGTCCTGATCGCGGCGGCCGACGGCTACCAGCCGCAGGCCTCCACGATCGTCGTGGCCGGCGAGCCGGTGTCCTACGACATCCTGCTCAGCGGCACCAGCGGCCTGGCCGGTCTGGTCCGGGCCGCCGAGAGCGGGCTGGCGGTCAAGGACGCGATGGTGATCGTCACCGACGTGCGCGGGGACCTGCTGGCCACCGGCACCACCGGTGAGCAGGGCGAGTTCTCCTTCGCGGAGCTGGTGCCCGGCGCGGTGACCGTCGCGGTGAACGCCGAGGGCTACCGGCCGCGGGCCCTGCCGGTCGAGGTGGGCGGCACCGGGGTCACCCGGGTCGAGATCGACCTCGACGCCGGCGCCCAGGTGCAGGGCGTCGTCCGCGCCCCGCACGGTCCCCTCGCGGACGCCCGTGTGACGCTGGTGGACGCGGCGGGCAACGTGGTCGGCACGGCCACCACCGGCGCGGACGGGGCGTACGCCTTCACCGACCTGAACAGCGGTGAGTACACCGTCATCGCGACGGGCTACCCGCCGGTCGCGACGGCCCTGTCGGTCAGCGGCCGCGGCGTCGACGACCACGACATCGAACTGGCCCACCCGGGCGAGTAGGCACCACCCGGCCCGTGCGGGGCGCGCTCCGAGCGGAGGTGCGCCCCACGCGGGCCGGTTTTCTACGACCGGTTTGCAATACTTCGCAGGGAGAAAACGGGATGGGACTGACCGCGAGGATCCGCACCCGGGACGGATGGGCCGTGTCGCACGCGGTCGTCACGGTGACCGACATGACGGGCACGCAGGTGGTGCGCGCCGAGGCCGACCAGGAGGGCACGGTCCGGGACGCGACCGCCCTGGCGCCGGGGGCGTACACGGTCATCGTCACGGCGGTCGGCTACGCGCCCACCGCCTCCAGCGCGATCGTCACCGCGAGCGGCCGGGCGGAGATCGGCACGGTGACCCTGGCCCGCCGGGGCGGCACCGAGCTGCCGCCGCCGGGACCGTGGACCGTCGACCCGGCGCACTCCTCGGTGGCCGCGGTCGCCCAGCACCTGGGCATCTCCAGCGTGCACGGCCGCTTCACCGAGTTCTCCGGCACCATCGAGATCGCGCCGGACGACGTCACCAAGTCCCGGGTGGAGGCGGTGATCCGCGCGCACTCCATCGACACGGGCAACCGCATGCGCGACGGGCACCTGAGGTCCCCGGACTTCCTCGACGTCGAGGCGTACCCGGAGATCACCTACCGCTCCACGGGTGTGACGGTGGCGGGTTCCGACCGCTGGACCGTCCACGGCGAGCTGGGCATGCACGGCGTCGTCCGCCCGGTCGACCTGGACCTGGCCTACCTCGGCACCGGCGCCGACCCCTGGGGAGGCACCCGGGCCGCCTTCCGCGCGACCACGGAGCTGCACCGGGAGGACTTCGCCATGAACTACAACCAGGTCCTCCAGGCGGGCATCGCCGCCGTCGGCACCACGCTGAGGGTGGAACTCGACATCCAGGCGGTCCAGGGCGAGTCGCTGCCGTCCGCGTGACGGCGGGCGGACGCCCTCCGCCCCCACCTGCCTGCGCCCCCGCGGCCCGCGCCACCACGGCGCGGGCCGCCGTCGTCGGGCGGGCCCGCGGGGGCGTCGCCGTCAGCCGGACCTGTTCGAGTCCACCACGCGGCGGGCCAGGTCGCGCAGCTTGACGTTCTCCCGCTGCGAGGCGCGAACCAGGCTGTCGAAGGCCTCCGCGGCGTCGATGTCGAGGCGCTCCATGAGGATGCCGGTCGCCTGGCCGATCAGGTCCCGGGTGCGCATCGCCTCGGTGAGCTGCTCCCGCACGGTCGCCGACTCCAGCGCGAGACTGACGTGCGCCGTGAACAGCCGGCCGATCCGCGCCGCCGTCTCGTCGAAGGCGCGCGGCTCCCGCGCGTAGAGCGTGAGCACGGTCAGCCGCCGCTTGTCGGCGCGCAGCCGCAGCGCGAGGGCCGAGCGCAAGCCGAGATCGGCCAGGAGTCCGCCGCCGCCCTCGGTCTCGCTGTCCGCCAGCCGCACGACCGGCGTCTGCCACAGGTGGTCCCAGTACGGGGGCTCGTCGCTCTGCCCGGCCGGCCCCTCGGCCTTGCGCACCACTTCGTCGGTCCAGGCGACGGCGCGACGGCGGTCGCCGCGTTCCCGCACCGAGATGCCGGCGTGGTCGGCGCCCGGCAGGATGCGCACGGCCAGTCGGACGGCGGTGCGGATCGTGCTGTCGGGAGTACCGGACGCGTGCAGTTGCCGAGCCGCCGCCGTCAGGGCCTCGGCCAGCTCGAAGTCCCCGGAGGAACCGGGCAGATCAGGAAAGTCGGACGCAGGCACCACGAACCTCTTCGGCATGCACGGCCGTGCGGCCATGCGCAGGAGAGCTCCGCAGCACATTCCCGACTGCGAGCACAGGACGAACAGAACCTTATCCCGTTCTGCGTGGGGACTTCCGCCCGGTTGAGCTCCGTACCCGTGCCCGCGCCCACCCGGCTCCGGCCCGCCCGGCGCGCCCGGGCCACGCCCCCGTCATGGCCCCTGGAGGCGCCCCTTCGGATCCCTCGGGCCCCGTCCCCACCGGCGGCCGGGCGCCACGTCCCGCGCCACGTCC
The DNA here is from genome assembly GCF_040645305.1 of Streptomyces sp. NPDC046831. NCBI lineage: Bacteria > Bacillati > Actinomycetota > Actinomycetes > Kitasatosporales > Streptomycetaceae > Streptomyces > Streptomyces sp. NPDC046831. The sequence continues at coordinate 92,182 of NZ_JBEYXZ010000029.1, forward strand.
CGCTCCGCGCGCCCGGCCTCACCCGTACGGGCGATTGTCCGTCCCCCCTTGGAACCGGGGGCCCGGCGATGGTGGAATGGGCCCCCAGGTCAGGAAGCGGCCTCCCGAAATCCGGATGGACGTCTCTCTTTTGCAGGTGAGTGCCGTGACCTTCTACCCGAGTCCGTGCCGGGTGCGCGACCTTCCCGGCCGCACCGTGCTCGTTCTGCCCCCGGAGATCGACCTGTCCAACGCCTCCGCGCTCTGCGCGGGCATCCTGTCCTTCGCCGGCACCCGCACGGGCCGGCTGCCCGTGCTCGTCCTGGACCTGACGCGGACGGTCTTCATGGACTCCCAGGGCGCCCGCCTCGTCGAGGACGTCCGGGACCGGCTGGACTCCCGTGTGCGGTTGCGGGTGGTGGCGGAACCCGACGGCATCCCGAGCCGGGTCCTGGAGCTGACCGGCGTGCGGCGGGACGTACCCGTGTACGACGATCTGGCCGAGGCGCTCGCCCCCGGGTGAACCGTGTGGTCATGGGCAATGGGCGAGCGGGCCGCGCCTCCGGTCGCCCACGAACGAACCCACCGCTCCGGCCCTTCTCAGGACGGGGCGGGCCGCTCCTGCTCCACCCGTCGCACCATCGCCTCGATCCCCGCCACCAGCAGCTCCAGGGCGAAGGAGAAGTCGCGCTCCAGCATCTCCCCGACCGTGTCGCCGCCGCGGGCCGCCATGAGGGTCGCGGAATCCCGCAGGGCGCCGGCGTCGTCGGGGGACCCCGTCGCCGCGTCCATCGCGTGCCGGAAGTAGTCGTCCGGGGCCATGCCCGCGTCCGTGCAGCGGGCCCTGAAGTGGCCCTCGATCGTGCCGTAACCGTAGACGAACTGGAAGACGGCGGAGATCGCCCCGGTCAGGCCGTACTCGGGCAGCCCGGTCCGGCGGATGACGCGCTGCACCGTGCCCGAGAAGGCGAGCGAGTTGGGGCCGATGTTGAGGAAGGTCCCGGCGAGCGGCGACAGCCAGGGGTGGCGCACCAGCAGGGCCCGGTACTCGGTGGCGAGCCCGCGCAGCTGGTCGCGCCAGTCCTCCTCGGCGTCCGGGTCGGGCAGCCGCAGCTCCCCGAAGGCGGCGTCCAGGGCGAGTTCGAGGAGGTCGTCCTTGGTGTCGACGTACCAGTAGACGGACATCGCCGTCACGTTGAGCTCCGCGGCCAGCCGCCGCATGGAGAACCCCGCCAGGCCCTCGGCGTCCAGCAGGCGGACGGTCGCGTCGGTGATCCGGTCGCGGTCCAGTCCGGACGGCTGCCCGCCGCCACGGCCGCGGCGGCGCGCCTTGCCCTCCAGCCAGACGCTGGTCCGACCCGCGCCCCCGGGCTGCTGGACTGCCTTCGCCATGCGCACCTTCCTCAGCTCTCCGACGCCGGCCGCGTGAGGCGCCCCGCGAGGCGCGGGGAACCGCGCGAGCGGCCCACCCACGGCCCGCGCCGGGCGACCCCTGTGTCCCCCGAGCTCGCGGGCGGTCTCCTTCCCCGAGTCTGCCCCCTCGGCCCGGTGCGACAACGCCACGGCGAACAACCCCCGGCGGTCCGGCAGTCGAGCCCCCACCAGCCGACCGGTCTCCGGGCCGGCGGAGGACGCGGCGGTCGGGTCGCCCGGCGTCCCGCCCGGGCGACCGCGTGGCTGCCCACGCCGCCCGCAGGGAGGCCGTGCCCACGCGCGGCGGCCCAGGGGACTCGTGCCGCCCCGGGGGGGGTGCCTCTATGTCTTTCGTCAAGCAGGCTGTGGGGTTCTGGGTTCGTAGAAGGTTCCGTCGCGGAGCATGGCGAACAGGACGCTGATGC
>NZ_JBEYXZ010000030.1:0-89955 GCF_040645305.1 Streptomyces sp. NPDC046831
GGCACCTGCGCGAGGCCGCGCCCGCCGGTCAGCCGCCCGAGCCGGCGTCGTACAACGCGTACCAGCAGGCCGTCGAGGCCGCCCCGGGGTCTCGCCACCCCGCCCGGACCAGCGGCTCCCGTACCGGGTCTGGGGACTACGACGCGGCGCTGGGTCGTGCGCTGTCCTGCCGGGCGGGCCGTGCCGCGGGCGTGGCACCGCGCCGGGCCGTCGTGCCCCGGCTCAGTGGGCCACGGCACGCGCCATGGATCCCCGGCGCGCCTGCATCGGAACACCGCGCGCGGGTTCCGCCGCCGGCCTGGCACCGGCGGTCTGGCGGGCGGCCGGCCCCGGGCTGCGGCGCGGCTGCGCCCCCGCGCCGTTCTGGACGTCCATCACGGCGTGCGCCACGAGACCGCCCATGGGGTCGTGCCGGATCAGGTCCCGCAGCCGGGAACGGGACGAGCGTCCCTCGTTGCCCGGATACAGGTGCTTGCCGAGACCCACCGCGTGCGCCAGCGCGGCGAGCGCCGCGGTGCGCGGGTCCGGCGGCACGCCGGTGCGGATCGCGTTGTCCAGCCGGGACCTGATCTCCCGGCTGATGGCGGTGTCCGTGGCCTGGTAGCGAGTGGTCGGCAGCACCCCGCACATCTGGCCGGGCACGGCGGCGACCATGCCGCACCGCTCCAGATGCGAGAGGTAGGTCTGGCGCAACCCCAGACGCGGCCCGCCGATCCAGTGGACGGCCCGTACCGGAGCGCCACGCCTTCGCAGCAACTCCAACGCGCAGTCCAGAGTTGGATCTCCTGTCGGCCGTGGCACCACCACGGCGATACGATCCCCGTCTGGGGCTATCCGTCCGGCCAGCGCCAGCTCCACTAGCTGTGCTCCGGCCAGACCGAGGTCGAGCGACTGCGGCTGCGCAGTGGTACCCGTGGCCGGGTCCAGTGCCAGCAGCAGAAGCTCTTCCGGAATTGTTCTGCGGCTCCTGCCCATCCATGCCTCCCCGCGTGGATGAATGACAGGGTGACCCCTCTCACATTGGTCTGTCGAGGGTGCGTGACCGGTTCGTAAGGGAACCGGCAGGTATGTCGTTCTCGTCTACCGCTTGGGGTCGGCCCGCATCACAGGACACTGGTACATGGTTCGGACAGCGGTACGGCCTTCGGGGTGAGGCTCCGTGGTCCGGGCGGCGGTTCACGGTTCGGTAGCCGCACGCGGGGCGTGCGGCGCGAGGAGGAGGCATCGGTGGCGGGCGAGTCCCCCGAGAGGTCGAAGCAGCGCGAGTCGTCGGCGGAACCGGCGTCCGGGAGCGCCGCTCCGGTTCCCGAGAGCAGGGACGAGACGCGCGGCGCGCGCGACCCTCGGCTCTCGATGACGGGGAAGTCCGGCGCGGACGCGCGCCGCGCCGGCGTCGACACGGCGACGAAGGTGCTGTCGGTGCCGGCACCGGCGAAGGACACCCGGGGCGCCGAGGAGGCCAAGGCCGCCGAGGACGTCGGGAACGGCAAGGACGCTGAGAACGCCAGGGACGCCGAGGACGCGGACGCCGCGCGCGGGGAGGACGCCGAGGACGCGGCCGGCACCTCCGGGCAGGGCGGCGCGTCCGGGCGGACCGCAGCCGGCGACGAGTCCCGTGACGCGGCAACCGGGTCCGAGGGCGAGGACACGCCGGACGCCGCCGGTGAGGCCGGCTCCGACGACGGCGACCACGACGGTGGCGGCGCCCGCCCGGAGGCCAAGGGCCTCGGGGACGCCCGCCTGCGCGCCGCCGTGGCCGCCTGGGTGAACTCCGCGGACACCGCGGACGCCAAGGACTCGGCGGGTTCCGAGGAGGACTCCGCGGGCGCCGAGGACGCCGGGGAGACCGCGGAGGCCCGGGGTGGGGCCGACGGGCCCACCGGCGCCGGTACGAAGAGCGCGGCGGACGGCACGGCCAAGGCCGCGGACGCGCGGGACGAGGGCGCCGCCGGGACCACCGCGGACTCCGGCACGAACGCGGCCGCACCCGAGGAGATCTCGGCCGCCGCGCCGGCGACCGCCGCGCCGGTAACCGCCGCCGCCTCCAAGACCGCCGCCGACCCGAAGGCGTCCGGCGAGCTCAAGGACGCCGACGACGCGGACACCCTCCGGGACAAGGCCGCTTCCGGCGACGACAAGCGCAACCGCACGGACGCCACCGACCGGAACGATGCGGCCGCGGCCACGACCGCAGCCGGCCCGGAAGCCGAAGGCGGCCCGCGCCCCGGAGCCGGAACCGGCGCCCGGGACAGCGCCCGCGAGGGCGGCGACCAGAAGCACGACGACGAGCACGACGACAAGCGCGACGAGAAGCGCGGCCAGGACGAGGACCAGCACGACGACCAGGGCGGTCGCGGGGAGGACCGCGACGGTGAAGGCGCCGGTGAGAGCGCCGGCGCGGCCGGGACCGGGTCCGACGCCGAGCGTCCCGTGGACCAGCCCACCACGATGCTGAAGCTGGGCGCCGCCGCCAAGCCCCGGGTGGACCAGCCGACCACGATGCTGAAGCTGGGCGGTGCGGCCAAGTCCCCGCAGAAGAAGGCACCGGCGTCCCCGCAGCAGGAACCGGGGTCCCCGAAGCCGACACCCGAGCCGGCCAAGAAGGCTCCCGAGCCGGCCAAGAAGGCTCCCGAGCCCGCCAAGAAGGCCGACGAGCCGGCCAAGAAGGCTGCCGAACCCGCCAGGAAGGCCGACGAGCCGGCCAAGAAGGCCGACGAGCCCGCCAAGAAGGCCGGCGAACCCGCGAAGGCCGGCGAGTCCGAGGCCGAGCGCACGAGCAGGTTCGTCGCGCTGAAGCCGCTCGACGACCCGGCGACCCGCAAGCCGAAGCCCGGCACCGCCGACACCGCCGGCACCGCCGGTCCCGCCGGCTCCGCCGCCCCGGCCTCGTCGCCGTCGCCGTCGGCCCCGGCCCCGGCCCCCGCGGTCCCCGCCGACGCCACCCGGCCCGTCCCGCAGATCGGCCCCGAGCGCACCACCCAGCAGCCGCTGCCGCCGAAGCCGCCGCTCGACCTGCTGGCCGAGCTGACGAACACTCCGCCGCCCCCGCCCACCCCGCTGCGCACCTTCGCGCGCCGCGTCAAGATCTGGACGCCGCTGGTCATCCTGCTGCTGATCGTCTTCGCGGTCGTACAGACTCTGCGGCCGCTGCCGGCGCCCACCCTGGACCTCACGGCCAAGGAGACGTACACGTTCGACGGGGGCAAGGCGGACATCCCCTGGCCGTCCGACGGGCAGGGCGCCCTCGACGTCCAGGGCATCGGCACGTTCGGCTCCTCCGGCGGCGAGAAGCCGGCGCCCATCGCGAGCGTCGCGAAGGTGATGACCGCCTACCTGATCCTGCGCGACCACCCGCTGAAGAGCGGCGACGGCGAGAAGATCAAGGTGGACGAGCTCGCCGAACGGCAGGCGACCGCCGACGGCGAGTCGACGGTCAAGGTGCACGCCGGTGACACCATCACGGAGAGGGAGGCCCTGGAGGGCGTCCTGATCGCGTCGGCGAACAACGTGGCCCGGCTGCTGGCGCGTTGGGACGCCGGTTCCGAGAAGGCGTTCGTCGGCAAGATGAACGACGCGGCCGAGCGGCTCGGGATGACGAACACGACGTACACCGACCCGTCGGGCCTGGAGAAGACGACCGTCAGCACGGCCGTGGACCAGGTGAAGCTGGCCAAGGCGGCGATGAAGGACCCCGCCTTCCGCGACATCGCCCGGATGATGGAGTACACCGACTACAAGGGCACCAAGCACCCCAACTGGAACCGCCTGGTGGGCTCCAACGGCGTCATCGGCATCAAGACCGGCACGACCACCGCCGCCGGCGGCAACCTGGTCTTCGCGGCCACCAAGAAGGTCGGCGACGACACGAAGACCATCGTCGGCGCGGTGCTGAGCCAGGGCCCGGGCGGTGAGGACAACACCATCCTCAGCGGCGCCCTGGACGCGGCCGACCAGCTGATCCGCGCCGCCCAGGACGCGCTGAAGCCGGCCACGATCCTCAAGAAGGGCGACGTCGTCGGATACGTCGACGACGGGCTCGGCGGCCGGACGCCGGTCGCCGTCACCGAGGACGTCACCGCCGTCGGCTGGGCCGGACTGGAGGTGAAGCTGTCGTTCGCGTCCGACGAGGTGCCGCACGTGGCGAAGGCCGGCACCAGGGTCGCCACGCTCACCGTCGGCGACGGCGGCACGAGCGGTGCCGTCCAGGTCCCCGTGGCCCTGACGAAGGACCTCGTCGAGCCGGCCTGGACGGACAAGCTGACCCGCGTCGCCTGACCCGCGCCGCCTGCGCATCACCCGCACCCCGTCGGGGGACCCCACCCGGGAGTCCTCGGGCGGGGTGCGTGCTAGCGTCCCGAACCGGGGCATGTCGCCGGTCGCGGAGGGCGGCCGCGAACGACAGGGAAAGCGGCCGGGAAGACCACACGAAGCGGCCGGGAACGACCGACGGGACACGGGGAGTGCCTTCAGGTGGCCACTGCGGAGCCGACACGCGCGGACGACGCCGATCCGGACCCGGGCACCGGGCCGCGAATACGACCGCCCGCCCCTGACACCGACGGCACCACCGAGGGCGCCGACCCGTCCGGCGGCACCGTCCGGCCCGACTCCCCGGAGAACCGCGAGGGCCGCCTGGAGGACCGGAACGGCCGGGCGGAGGGCCGCGAGGGCCGACCGGAGGACCGCGAGGGCCGCCTGGAGGACCGGAACGGCCGGGCGGAGGACCGCGAGGGCCGACCGGAGGACCGGCACGGCCGGCGGCGCGGCGGCGTCCGGGCCGCCGTCATGGCCGTGCGGGAGCGCATGCTGCGGCACCCCGTGCTCTCGGTCACCGCCCTCGCCGGCATCCTGCACCTCATCTGGTTCTTCACGGTCGCGAACAGCGGCGGCGACCTCGCGGCGCAGGACGCCTGGGCGGAGTTCGTCGGCCGGCACCCCGACTCGGCGTACAACCTCGCCTGGTACGGCGGCATGCACCCGGTGTCGTACAGCGTGGTGTCGCCGTACCTGATGTCCCTCCTCGGCGTCCGCACGACCATGATGGTCGCCGGGACGGCGTCCGCCGGGCTGCTGACGATGCTCCTCATCCGCACCCTCCCCGACCCCCGGCGGCGACCGGACGGGGAGGCCCCCGGGGTGCGCAACCCGCTGTGGGCCGCGCTGGCGGGCGTGTTCGGACTGCTGTGCAACGCGCTGTCCGGCCGTGTCACGTTCGGCCTGGGCACGATGTTCGCGCTGGGCGCGGTCGCGGCCGTCTTCTGCTGGCCCCACCGCTGGCGCCGCAGACGGTGGGCCAAGGCCCTCGTGGCGGCCCCGCTGGCCGCGCTCGCCACCATGGCGTCGCCCGTCGCGGGCCTGTTCGTCGGGTTCGTCGCGGTGGCGCTGTTCCTGCAGAGGCGCCGTCCGGGCGCCTGGGCGCTGGGCCTGGCGCCCGCCGCGGTGGTGGCGGTCGCCGCCTGGCTCTTCCCCTTCTCGGGCACCCAGCCGATGTCCTTCGCCTCGGTGATCCTGCCCCTGCTGTACTCGGTCCTCGCCTTCGTGCTCGTGCCGAAGCGGTGGTTGACGCTCCGGCTGACGGCCGCCGTCTACGGCCTGGCCGTCGTCCTGGTGTGGCTGATCAGCAGCCAGATCGGCTCGAACATCACCCGGCTGGCGATGCTGTTCGGCGGGGTGGCGCTGGTCGCGGCGCTGCCGTACGCCGCGCCGCGCTCGCGCAAGTGGTACGCGATCGTGATGGCCTTCGCCGGCTTCGTCGGGTGGATCGGCTACAAGTCGGCCGACGACATCGTCAACACCACGCCCCGGGCGTCCTGGGCGCGCGAACTGGCGCCGCTCGTCAACGAGCTCCAGGTGGTCGGCGCGGAGAAGGGCCGCGTCGAGGTGGTCCCCGCCCGTTCGCACCGCGAGGCCTCCGCGCTGGCGCCGTACGTCAACCTGGCCCGCGGCTGGAACCGCCAGGCCGACATGGAACGCAATCCGCTCTTCTACGACGACACGCTCAACTCCGCCAACTACCACGAGTGGCTGCGGCGGTGGGCCGTGCACTACGTGGTGCTGCCCAAGGACGTCCCGGACGGCGACGGCGGCGAACGCGAACGCGAGCTCGTGCAGCGGGGCATGCCCTACCTGGAGCAGGTCTGGGGCGACGCCAACTGGCAGCTGTTCCGGGTGATCGACCCGACCCCGCTCGCCGAGCCCGACGCCGTCGTCGACCGGGCCGAGCAGGGCGAGATGACCCTCGAGGTGAGGAGGGCGGGCCGCATCCTCATCCGCATCCCGTACTCGCCGTGGCTGAGCCTGGTCGACGAGCAGGGCCGGAGCCTGAAGGCCCCGCAGGAGACCGAGGAGTCCAAGCACCGGGCCGAGGACGAGCCGAAGACGTACGAGAACGTCAACGGCTGCCTGATGGAGACCGAGCAGGACGAGATGGGCGACCAGTGGACGATGCTGGTCGCGCCGCGGGCGGGTACCTACCGGCTGGCCGCGCCCTACCAGCTCCCGCGCGGCACACCGTGTCCCGACGAGCTGAAGTGACCCTGCCACGCGACGGGCAGGGCCACCGCACGCCCGCTCGGCCGGCGGCGGGCGCGGGCCGGGCGGCCCCGCGCGCTCAGCCGACGGCGGGCGCGAGCGGGGCCACCCCGCCCGCTCAGCCGGCGGCCAGCTCCTTCTCGACGGCCGCGACGACCTCGGCCGACTCCGGCTCGGTCTGCGGGGAGAACCGGGCGGCGACCTTGCCGTCCCGCCCGATCAGGAACTTCTCGAAGTTCCAGCGGATGTCGCCGGCGTGCCCCTCGGCGTCGGCGAAGCCGGTGAGACGCTCGTAGAGCGCGTGCCGCCCCTCCCCGTTGACCTCGACCTTCTCGGTCATCGGGAAGGTGACGCCGTACCTCGCCGAACAGAACTCGGCGATCTCCTCGGCGCTGCCCGGCTCCTGGCCGAGGAACTGGTTGCAGGGCACGCCGAGCACGGTGAAGCCCTGCGCGGCGTACCGCTCGTGCAGCCGTTCCAGCCCCGCGTACTGCGGGGTCAGCCCGCACTTGGACGCCACGTTCACGACGAGGACGACCCGGCCGGCGTACTGGGCGAGGTCCGCGGAACCGCCCTGGAGGGCACCGATCTCCACGTCGAGGGGAGCGGCGCCGTTGCTGTCTGCAGTGGTCATCCCCGGATGCTAACCGCGCCACCCCCGGAACCGGGACGCCGCCCGCCGGCCACACGGCGAGGACGCGGGTCGCGGAGGCTCTGCGTCTCTGCGCCCCGCGTACCGGCCATCACGGCGAAAGCCGGGCGGACCCGAGCCCCCGGCACCCGGCACCCGGCCCCCGGGCACGTCACGGCTGACCGCCGGGGAGGTCGATCTCGGCCCAGATCGTCTTTCCGACGGGGTGGTGGCGGGTGCCCCAGCGCTGGGCGAACTGGGCGACCAGGAGCAGGCCGCGGCCGCCCTCGTCGAAGGTGCGGGCGCGGCGCATGTGCGGGGCGCTGCTGCTGTTGTCGGACACCTCGCAGATGAGGGCCGTGTCACGGATCAGCCGGAGCTGGACGGGCGGCTGCCCGTAGCGGATGGCGTTGGTGACGAGTTCGCTGACGACCAGTTCGGCGGTGAACGCCACGTCGTCCATCCGCCACTGCGCCAGCCGGCCGAGGACGGCGGCACGGGCGTCGCCCACCGCGGCCGGCTCCGAGGGCAGATCCCAGGTGGCGACCCGGTCGGCGTCGAGGGCGAGGTTGCGGGCGAGCAGCAGGGCGACGTCGTCCTGGGGCTGGGCGGGCAGCAGGGACCGCACGAGCAGGTCGCAGGTCTCCTCCAGCGACCGCGGGGGCTGCGTCAGGCACTGGCGCAGCGCCTCCTGCCCCCGGCCCAGGTCCTGCTTGGTCCCCTCGACCAGGCCGTCCGTGTACAGCGCGAGCAGGCTGTCCGGGGGCAACTCCCACTCGGCCCGTTCGAAGGGCAGGCCGCCCACCCCCAGCGGCGGCCCTGGGGCGATGTCGACGAAGCTCGCCGGCTCGCCGGGCGGGACGACGGCGGGCGGCGGATGGCCCGCGGCGGCGGCCGTGCAGCGGCGCGAGACCGGGTCGTACACCAGGTACAGGCAGGTCGCGATGAGGTCGCCGGCGCTCTCCAGCTGCGGCTCCGTGGTGTCCTCCTCCGCCATCAGGTGGGTGACGAGGTCGTCCAGGTGGACGAGGAGCTCGTCGGGGGGAAGGTCGACGTCGGCCAGCGTGCGGACGACGGTCCGCAGGCGGCCCATGGTGGCGGAGGCGCGCAGGCCGTGTCCCGCCACGTCCCCCACGACCAGCGCGACCCGTGCCCCCGACAGCGGGATCACGTCGAACCAGTCGCCCCCCAGCCCGGCCCGCGTGCGGGCCGGCAGATACCGGTAGGCGACCTCGACCGCCCCCTGCGCGGCGAGCCGCTGCGGGAGGAGGCTGCGCTGGAGGGCCAGCGCGGTGTCGCGTTCGTGCGTGTAGCGGCGGGCGTTGTCCATCGCCAGGGCCGCACGGGCGCCGATCTCCTCGGCGAGGAGCAGGTCGTCCTCCTCGAAGGGTTCCGTCCGCCGGTGCCGGCCCAGCAGCGCCACGCCGAGGGTGATGCCGCGGGCGCGCAGCGGGATGACCATGAGCGAATGGACCCCGAAGGCACCGACCACCACCGAGCGCTCGGGGTCGGCCTCCTGCCAGGCCCGGATGCCGTCGGCCGGGGTGCGGTGCAGCGAGGGCCGGCCGGTGGCCAGGCAGCGGACGGGCGGCGTGGACCGCGGGTACTCGTCCACGTCCCCCGGCCTGACCAGGGCCTCGGGCACGCCGGGCAGCACCGACTGCTGCGCGGCCCGGCGCAGAGCCACGGCGCCCGTGGTGGAGGGCTGCGGCTCGACCCCCCGGAACAGGGCGTCCAGCAGGTCGACGGTGACGAAGTCGGCGAGCCGCCCCACCACCAGATCGGCCATCTTCTGGGCCGTGCGCAGCACGTCGAGGGTGCTGCCGACCTGCTTGCCGACGTCGTTCAGCAGGGCGAGCCGCTCCCGGGCCAGCTGCTGCTCGGTGATGTCCAGTGCGGTGACCTGCATGTTCCGCACCAGCCCCGCCGGGGTCCTCAGCGGCGAGACGGTGACGGACCAGACCCGCTCGGGACCGCCGCGCCGGACCGAGCCCCGCACCTGCAGCTGCGTCGGCCTGCCCGTCTCGAGCGCCCGGCGCAGGCCGTCCTCGACGACCGGGCCGATGTGCGGCGGCAGGATGTCGGTGGCCCGCAGGCCGCGCAGCCGCGACTCGTCGCTCCCGAGCTCCCGCGCGGCCCCGGCGCTGATGCGCACGATCCGCAGGTCGGAGTCCCACACGGCCATCGGCAGATGACTCTGCGCGAACGCCTCGTCCGTCGTCGACGGTCCGGCCTCCGGCGGGGGCTCTTCGGGGCGGGGCTCATCCGGTCGGCCCGGCTGTGGCTCGTCCTGCCGGGGCTCCTCGGGGCGGGTCACTTCGGGTCGGGGCTCCTGGGGGCGGGGCTCATCCGGTCGGCCCGGCTGTCGCTCCTCCGGCTCGAACGGCTCGAACATGAGGATGTACCGCGCCCGGCCGTCCGCGTCACGGGACGGCCATGTCCGCATCCGCACGTGCACGGGCCGGCCGTCCCGGTGCAGGAGTGTCGCCGTCGTGCCGCCTTCGGCGAGGAGGGCCGGCAGCCCCGCCGTCCGGGCGTCGGCGACGCCCGCCTCCAGTCCGAGCAGTCGCAGCACGGGACGCCCCGCGACCTCGTGCCACGCGTAGCCGAGCAGGTGTTCGGCCTCAGTGCTCCACGCGGCCACGTTGCCCTGCGCGTCCACGACCGCGGTGCCCGGCGGCGGGGGATCCGCGGGCACGCCGGAGCCGGGGCCGAAGGGTGCGGCACCGTGCATGTCCATGATCAACCATCCTGCCCGCGAACGCCCGGCCTCGCGTCACGCGGCTGACGTCACGGGCGGCCGATGGGCGCCCGAACCGGTCACGCCGACCCGTACCCCACTTGTACCGTCCTTCGGCCGCTCCCGCGCGTCGTGGACGCCGGGCGGCCCACCACCCGACCGTGACCGGGTGCCGGCGGATGCCCCGGGGCCGGCGGCCCGCCGGACACCTCGCCCTGCAGTTGGCCCCACCACCATGGTCCCTCGGGATCGCCGACCTGGAGGCCCGTCCCCGCGACAGAATCCCGTCGTCCAGGGCAGCCACCAGGACGCGCAGCTCACCTGCGTTTCCTCGCTCGCCGCGGACCGACCCGGCCGCCGACATCCCGCCGTGCCCACGGTCCCGTTCCTGGTCTGCCCCTGGTTCATGTACTCGGCTCCAGCTGAGTACGTGCGCTCTGGTCGGTCGTCGCGCGGGCGGCGACGCTCGGGCCATGGAACAACGACTTCCCGCATCCGTTCGCCGTCCGGTCCCGGTCCTCGTACTGGCCGGCGTGTCACTGGCGCTGTGGGCCGCCTGGCTGGGCTGGGACCAGCATCGTGACGTGCGGTCCGACGGCTCGACGACCGGCCCGTACGAGGCGTGGCAGGTGATCGGGCTGGTGTTCACCCTGTTCGTACCGGTGTGCTGGGCGGCGTCCCGGCGCCACTTCGCGGCCGCCGTGCTCGGCACCACGACCGGCTTGACCGTGGCCGCCTACGCCGACTGGTCGGACGATGCCAGCGGCCTCTTCATGGTCGGCGTGGGGATGGTCATGACGGGGAGCCTCGCCGCGACCGCCGCCGTCTCCGCCGTGATCAGCTCGGCGGGACGACAGGGCCGGCGGAGCAGAGCCTGACGGCACCGCCCACCCGGCCCCGCAGGCCGTCGGCGGCCCGATTACCTCCCGCGTCATCGACCCCGGCGCGGCCCGTGGCCAGGATGGCCGGTGTACGGAGCCCGACCGACCCGGCCGACCGGAAGGAAGCCATGACCGCCTACGCCATAGCTCATCTGCAGGATGCCGCTCCGCACGCGGAGATCGCCGAGTACATCGAGCGGATCACGGGCACCTTCGAGCCGTACGGCGGCCGCTTCCTGGTGCACGGCACGCGGCACGAGACGAAGGAGGGCACCTGGCCCGGGGCGATCGTGATGATCGGCTTCCCCTCGATCGCCGAGGCGCGGGCCTGGTGGGACTCACCCGCCTACCAGGAGATCGCACCCCTGCGCTCCCGGCACATCCAGGGCGACATCATCCTGGTCGAAGGCGTCCCAGAGGGCTACGACCCGACCGGTGTCGCAACGGCCGTACGAGCGGCCCTGCCCGCTGAGCCGGCGCGCCGCGTCGCCGAGCGGGCGCTGCCGAGCGATGCGGCTCGGCGCGAGGCGGCACCCCTGGTCGATTCGGCCGGCTAGCACTGTCCCGCCCGCCGGGGACCGCGGGACAGCCCTTCGGCGGACCGCCGCTGCCGGCCACCGCTGGTGCCACGACGAACACCCGCTCCAAGCCAGCCAGTTGCTGCTGCCGTACCACTCGGACCCTGATCCGCGGGGCTGGACAGCAGGGGACCGTGAACCGCAGTCCGCCCAGGACGGCCGTCCACGCCCACGGCTCCAGCGCTGCGCAGTCGAACTGATGCGGGCGTTTCGCGTTGCCCGCGGGCGGGCCATCATGAACAGATGACTCTTGGTCGGTTACCTGATCCTGACGCCGCACGCCGGGACCTGAGGGACGCCGTGGCGGCACTCTTCCCCAGGGTCGCCGCGCAGGCGCGCGCAGAGGCGGAGAAAGTGTCCCGGCTGTTGGTACCGGGCAGCTTGCGACGATCGACGCGGGAGGCGGCCGACCTCATATGCGCCGTCGGTGCCGACCGCCACTCCTACACGTCATGGGTCAATACCGTCGACGCCGTCCTCACACCGTTCTTCCTCGCCGACCGCTGGGACTACCTCGATCTCCGGCAGGATCTCCGTCCGGCCCGAGACCTGGTGGACGGCTTCAACTCGGCGAACTTCATGAAGGGGAAGGGCCACAGCGGCGGCAGACGGCACAACAGGACGTTGTGGGAGGCGACCGAGCGCGAGGTACGGCCGATTCTCGAGGCGTTGCACCGCGGTCTCCTCACGCTGGCGGATCGCCTGACACAGTCCGCCCCGCGCCCACCGCTGCTCCCCGTCCTGCATCCGCCCTCGTTCGCCCGGCTGCGCGACGACGTGGCGGCGGAGACGGTCGCCGAGGGGATCGCCGCCCTCGTCGACGAGGGCGTCGAGCAGTACGAGGCGGCCCGGCGGAGCGGTTGGCCCGGCTCGGTCCGCACGCGGAGCGGTTCCGGAATGCCACCCGACTTCGCGGTCAGCCAGTCGTTCGAGGAACCCCTCGGCTGGTTCCTCACCAGGGAAGTGCGCACCCGTTACCGCGCCGCACTCGGGGAACTGCAGCCCTCCGCACCCGTCGGCTCCCGGTTGGCGACGACGGGCATGGAGCATGTGGAAGGCCTGGCCAGTGGCACGACGGGCGCCACCGGACGTCCGGTCGAGGAGTCGGCGACCTACCGGGACCTCGCCGCGGACGTCCATCCGCGCATCTACGCGGCCTACGTCGCGATCGCCGTCAACTACCTCGCGGAGGTACGGGAACTCATGCCGAAGTACGCGGAGGACTCCGGACAGGGACTGCGCCGCGACCCGGTCACCGTCTACGGCAACGTCGGCTTCATCAACAGCCAGGTGAACAACAGCAGCGTCTCCGTCGCCGAGACGATCGCCGGCATCGACGCGAGCATCCGGACGGTCGCCGACCGCGGACTGACCGATGTCTCGTCCGCCATCCGGGCCCTGACCGAGGCCGTCCAACAGGACCCGCAGCTCGCCGAGGACCTGCGCGCCGAACTCCTCGACCACGTCGCCGACGTCGCCGACGCGGCGGCAGCCCCGGACGAGCCCCGCCGACTCAGCCGCGCCCGGCTGGCGATGGGCGCGATCACTGCCGCCGCCGGTACGTCGGCCCAGCTCGGTCAGGCCGTCACCACCTGGCAGACCGTCCTCGGCCAGCTCTTCTAGCACGGGCCGGCGGAACATCGACCGTACGCCGATGCGGCTCTCGGCACGGCAGGCACATCACCGCCGCGCACCCGCCCTGGCCGGCCCCCGCGGGCCGCTCGACCCCGCGGGCTGCTCGGCCCCCCGGGGCCGCTCAGCCCGGCGGGTTCCCCGAGGCCCGGCGCCTGCACCACAGCTAGGCATCCGTGACGTCCAGCGATGCCACCTGTCGCCACTCCGACGCCTTTTTGGCGCCACTGGCGCCACTGGTGACATCCTCCCCGGGAGGCGCCCGACGAGAGCGTGGCGCCACCGGCCGCCCTGAGTGCCTGCGGTAACGCCCACTACAGCGGCAGTTTCGCCCCGTCCCGAGCGTAGGTGCCGCCATTCGGCTTGCCGTGGCACCATGATGGTGTCACTATGGCGTCATGGACCTCACCCCGTATGTCGACACCATCCGCCGCGAACTCGCGGTGGCCGCCGAAGCCGGCGGCGAAGAAGCCCGCGAGCTGGCCGAGCGCCTCACCGCTCCCCTGGAGTCGGCGACCCGGCTGACCCTGCTCAACGTGCTCTCCGCCGCGATGGACGAGATCACCCGTGAACTCGCCCCCGGCTCGGTCGACGTACGGCTGCGCGGGCTGGACCCCGACTTCGTGGTGACACCGCCGCCCACCGACGGCGGCGGCCTCGTGGAGCCGGGCCCGCCCGTCGAACCGCCCGCGGCGCCGCCCGCGGCTCCGGCCGAGGGCGACGAGGGCGGCACCGCCCGCGTCAACCTGCGCCTGCCGGCCCACCTCAAGGCGCGCGCCGAGGAGGCCGCGAGCCGTGAGGGCCTGTCGGTCAACGCGTGGCTGGTGCGCGCCGTGTCGGCCGCGGTCGACGGCGGCACCGGGCCGCGTACGGCGGAGAGGACCCGCACCGTCGGACAGAGCTTCACGGGCTGGGTGCGCTAGCCCGGCCCGCCGCCGTCCGCGCCGGCGGAACCCGTACCACCTCACTCACCCACATCACGTCCCACCAGCGGGGACGCCCTGAAGACCCAAGAGGACGGGACAGCCATGCCTGCTTTCGACACCCCCGAACCGATCTCGGCCACCGTGCGCGTGGAGGCCGGCTCCATCCAGTTCACCGCGGGCGACCGCCCCGACACCGTCGTCGAGGTGCGGCCCCGCGACCCGAAGAAGGACCAGGACGCACGGGCGGCCGACCAGACGGAGGTCACCTGCGCGGGCGGCGTGCTGACCATCAGGACGCCCAAGCCCGGTCTGCTCGGCCTCGGCCGCACCGGCGCCGTCGACGTGACGGTCGAACTGCCCGCCGGCTCGCACGTCGACATGACCGGCGCCTGGGCCCAGGTGCTCGGCGAGGGCCGGCTCGGCGAGGTGCGCGTGAAGACCTCGTCCGGTGACGTCCGGCTGGATACGACCGGCCCGCTGAAGCTGACCGCCTCGCACGGCTCGATCACCGTCGACCGGGTGGAGGGCGGGGCGGAGATCACCACCAGCTCCGGCAGCCTGCGCGTCGGCGTCGTCGACGGTCCCGCCGTCCTGAAGAACTCGCACGGCACCACGACCGTCGGCGCCGCAACCGGCGAGCTGAGGGTGAGCGGCGCCAACGGCGACATCGACATCGCGCGAGCCGAGGACTCGGTCACCGCCACCACCGCCCACGGCACCCTGCGCGTCGGCGAAGTCGTCCGCGGCACGGTCCAGTTGGAGACCGCCTACGGCGCCATCGACGTCGGCATCCGCGAGGGCACCGCCGCCTGGCTCGACGTCAGCTCGGGCTCCGGCCAGGTACGCAACACCCTCAGCGCGTCCGGGGCGCCCGAGGACACCGAGGACACCGTCAAGGTCCGCGCCCGCACCCGGCACGGCAACATCGACGTCCGCCGGGCCCGGCCCTGACCACCGGCCCCGCCGGGCCGCCTCCTCACCCCACTCACCTCACCCTTCAAAGGGAGGGCTCCATGCCTTCGTCTGTCATGCTCACGTCCAGGCGGGCCGACGGTGCTCGGTCGCCCGCCGCCGTCTCCGCCGTCGGCCTGCGCAAGTCCTACGGCGACAGGACCGTCCTGGACGGCATCGACCTGCGCATCCCGGCCGGGTCCGTCTTCGCCCTCCTCGGGCCCAACGGCGCCGGCAAGACCACCACCGTCAAGATCCTGTCCACCCTCGTCACCGCCGACGGCGGGCAGGCCCAGGTCGCGGGCCACGACATCGCCGCCTCACCGGACGGGGTGCGCGCCGCGATCGGTGTCACCGGGCAGTTCTCCGCCGTCGACGGCCTGATCACCGGCGAGGAGAACATGCTCCTCATGGCGGACCTGCACCACCTGCCCAAGCGCGAGGGCCGGCGGGTCGCGGCCGAGCTGCTGGAGCGGTTCGACCTCACCGACGCCGCCAGGAAGTCCGCCTCCACCTACTCCGGCGGCATGAAACGCCGCCTCGACATCGCCATGACGCTCGTCGGCGACCCGCGCATCATCTTCCTCGACGAGCCGACCACCGGCCTCGACCCGCGCTCCCGCCACACCATGTGGCAGATCATCCGCGAACTCGTCACCGGCGGCGTCACCGTCCTCCTCACCACCCAGTACCTCCAGGAGGCCGACGAACTCGCCGACCGCATCGCGGTGCTCGACGACGGCAGGATCGCCGCCGAAGGCACCCCGCAGCAGCTGAAGCGGCTCATCCCCGGCGGACACGTGCGCCTGCGCTTCACCGACCCGTCCGCCTACCAGGCGGCCGCTCTCGCGCTGCTCGACGCCACCCGGGACGACGAGGCGCTGTCGCTGCAGATCCCCAACGACGGCACCCAGCGCGAGCTGCGCGCCGTCCTCGACCGGCTGGACTCCGCCGGCATCGAGGCCGACGAGCTGACCGTGCACACCCCCGACCTCGACGACGTGTTCTTCGCCCTGACCGGCTCGACCGAGCCGAGCCGGCCCGGCCAGCCCAAGGAGGACGCCCGATGAGCCCCCTCGCCCTCGCCGTGCGCGACTCGTCCACGATGCTGCGCCGCAACCTCCTGCACGCCCGGCGCTACCCGTCCCTGACGCTGAACCTGCTGCTCACGCCGGTCATGCTGCTCCTGCTCTTCGTCTACATCTTCGGCGACGTGATGAGCGCCGGCATCGGTGACGGCGGCGCGGACCGCTCCGAGTACCTCGCCTATCTCGTCCCCGGCATCCTGCTGCTGACCATCGGCGGCACCACGATCGGCAGCGCGGTGTCCGTCTCCACCGACATGTCCGAGGGCATCATCGCCCGCTTCCGCACGATGGCGATCCACCGCGGCTCGGTGCTCATCGGCCACGTCGTCGGCAGCGTGCTGCAGTGCGTGATGAGCGTGGTCCTCGTCGGCGCCGTCGCGGTCGCCATCGGATTCCGGGCCACCGACGCCACCGCCCTGGAGTGGATCCTGGCGGTGGGGCTGCTGACACTCGTCTCCCTGGCGCTCACCTGGATCGCGGTCGGCATGGGCCTGTCCAGCCCGAACGCCGAGGCCGCCGGCAACAACGCCCTGCCGCTGATGGTCCTGCCGCTCCTGTCCAGCGCCTTCGTGCCGGTCGACGCGATGCCGGGCTGGTTCAGGCCGATCGCCGAGTACCAGCCGTTCACCCCGGCCATCGAAACCCTGCGCGGCCTGCTGCTCGGCACGGAGATCGGCCACAACGGATGGCTGGCCGCCGCCTGGTGCCTGGCCCTGGCCCTGCTCGGCTACTTCTGGTCCACGTCGCTCTTCGACCGCGACCCGAAGTAGACGGCCGAGCGCCCCTCCACCCCCGCGGCACCCTCACCCGCACCCCGTCCCCCCGGCCCCCGGGCGGCGCGCTCCGACACCACGCCGGAGCACGCCGCCCGGACTGCGTCTCCCGCGTCCAGGTCCGGGCTCCCGCTCACCCGAGGGGATGCCGAACCTTCGACGGACCCTCACACCGTTCACCGCGAGGCCACGCCGAACCTGAGTGACCGTCATGAACCGGCTGTGAGGCACCGGCTTCGGCGCGTAAGTGACCGCCCCGAGCGCCGGTGGCAACCGTCACGTCTGCACCTGCTCGGTGGGCCGTGTGAAGGAGTCGGCGTGTTCGGTCATTGCCTGATCACACTGGTGAAGGCCTGACCGGGGCCGCGCTCCGTCCGGGGCGCGGGCGACTGGCCGCCCCCCGGCCGGCCTGCTTTGATCTTCCGCGTAGCGCCAACTCGCGCAAGCGAATTCCGGTGACCGGAAGCCGAGCGGGTGAAAGCTGCCACTCCACAGTGCTCATTCGAAGGGAACCGCGCGTGATGAACCTCGCCCCCCAGGTTTCGACGGCCGAACTCTCCGACGCCGATCTGGACGACGTCTCCGGCGGCCTCGCGGTCGGCAGCTCCGCCGGTCTCTGCGTCGAGACGCCGGTCGCGGCCGTCGCCGCCGACGTCCTGGCCGTCGTCACGCACGAGGGCGTGGCGGTGGGCACGGCCGCCCAGGCCGCCACCCACTGACGGCAGCGTCGTCCGATCACCGATGGGGCCCGGATCGGGGTGATCCGGGCCCCATCGGTGATCTCGCCGCGCAGGACCGGCGGCCGTTCACGCGCTCGCTCACAGGGCCACGGCCGGCATCAACCACAGGTCAGCCGCTCGACGGCCGGCAGAACCCGGCCCGTTCCCTCCTCGGCCGCCCTATGCTGCACCGCTCCCACGGCGGCTCGCGCGTACGCCTGCTGCCGCACGCCACGGCCGAGCGCGTCGCCGGGCCGTTCGGCGGTCAGACACACGGTCGGCCACGCGCAGCGCGAGGCGCCCGGTCAGACATTGCCGGGCGTACCCCCACCCCGGTCGGCCGGGAGTTCACCTGCCGGGAGCACGGAAGGTGAGCTGCCGGCGGGCGGCCTCATCGATCTCGTCGAGGGTGAGCAGAGGGGTGGCCCGGGTCTGGAGGGCTCCGCTGGCCTTGACGGTGAGGCTGACGGCGGCCATCGAGACCGGGTCGGGGAAGTCGACGATGATCACGACGTCGTCCTCCCCGAAGGCGAAGTACATGGACTCGACCTGCCCGCCGAGACCGGTGACGACCTGCTCGACGGCGGCACGGCGGCCGCTGCCGCCTTCCTTGAGCAGCCCCTTGGTGCCCTCGGGTGTGTAGGTGGCCTGGATGAGGAACTTCGGCATAGGGATGCTTCCCGCCCGTCGCGTGTCCGGTCTGCGATGGCCTTCCCGCCGTCGCGACGGCAGCCACTCGGGGAACGGGGGATTCACTCGTTGGCACCCGAGCTTCTTCCCGCTGATCGCGGCCGAGACTGTGGTGACGTCGAGCTGAGCTGTGGCCAGGACAACGGCAGCACTGACACCTCGCCGTGCCAGACCCGGCGGTACTGATGGACGACAGCGCGGTAGCACGCCACGCACGTCCAGTCGTCGTAAAGCCGGCGAGCCGATGTGCCGTGCTGAAGCAGGAACCGGCTCCAGCGGTTGTGGAAACCCTCTTCCCCCATTTATGGTCGCCTTGACGATAAGTGGGGGTGGGGTTCTGCATGACCAGGACGACGGTGGGCAAGCGCGCCGCGACCGGAGCGCTGATCGGGCTCGCCCTCGGGGACGCACTCGGCTTCCCGACCGAGTTCGATGACGTGCCCTCGATCCTTGCCAAGTGCGGTCCCTGGCGGGAGATGGAGCTGCCGAAGCGCGCCTTCGTCTCCGACGACACGCAGATGACCCTCGCCGTCGGACGCGCACTCAGGACCGCCCTGGGCCGGGGCGCGCTCGCCCCGAAACGGCTGGAGCGGCCACTGCGCGAAGAGTTCGTCGACTGGTACGAGTCGCCGGAGAACAATCGGGCCCCGGGCAGCACCTGTCTGACCGCCTGCTGTCTGCTGAAGGCCGACGGGCGTGTCTGGCAGGAGGCGAGCCAGATCGGTTCCAAGGGCTGCGGCGCCACCATGCGCGTGGCCCCCATCGGGCTCGCCCCCGGGCTCAGCGACGAACAGCGCGCCGGCGCCGCCCAGCTGCAGTCCGCGCTCACCCACGGCCACCCCACGGCCCTGGCAGCCTCGGACCTCACCGTCCGCGCTGTGCACCTGCTCGCCCAGGGCACCGACCCCACCGGACTCGTCGGCCGACTGCGGTCGTACGCCTGCGACAACCGCACCCGCTACCACCACACCTGGCTCGGCGACCTGTGGACCCGCTCCCAGGACCCCACCCCCGAGCACTTCATCGCGCGCGGCTGGGACGAGTGCCTGGAGATCCTCGGCCGGCTCCAGGAGGCCGTGCGGACCGTCTCACCGGAGACCGACCCCTGCCTGGCCACCGGCGCGGGCTGGGTCGCCGAAGAGGCCCTCGCCGCCGGCCTGCTGTGCTTCCTGCTCTTCCCCGGCGAGCCCGTCACCGCCCTGCGCCGAGCCGCCTGCTCCTCCGGCGACTCGGACTCGATCGCCTGCCTCACCGGCGCCTTCGCGGGCGCCTGGCTGGGCGCGGACGCCTGGCCCGCTCAGTGGGCGGACCGGATCGAGTACCGGGAGGAACTGCTGGCCCTGGGAGAGCTCTGGGACGAGGGCATCTGATCAGTGGTGCGGCTGCGTCCCTGCGACCAGCGACGCCACTCGCCGCAAAGAACCTCCCGGAACGCCAACTACCTGGACCAAACGCCCTTTCACTCGTACCGACGAACGTCCAAGTCACCCGCCGGTGGACGCAACCCCCGCAGGCCGCCGCTTTCGACTTGATAGGCAAGTGAACGCTTGCCTATCCTGTGGTCGTGGCCGACGACCTTTTCAAAGCCCTCGCCGACCCCACCCGACGCACCATCCTCGACGAGCTCACGGAGAAGTCCGGACAGACACTGTTCGAGATCTGCTCGCGGCTGAGCATGAAGCACCAGCTGGGCATCTCGCGTCAGGCGGTCTCCCAGCACCTCGCCCTGCTGGAGACTGCCGGGCTCGTCGAGACCAGACGGGAGGGCCGCTACAAGTTCCACGATCTGAACACAGCCCCCCTGCGGCGGATAACCGAGCGATGGCCCTTGCCCGACCCGTCCGAACCAGAGAAGAGCACTCCATGAGGATCCACCTGACCAGCGTCTTCGTCGACGACCAGGCCAAGGCCGAGCACTTCTACACCGAGATCCTCGGTTTTGTGAAGAAGCACGATGTTCCATTGGGTGAGGAGGCCCGGTGGCTGACCGTCGTCTCGCCCGACGAGCCCGACGGCACCGAACTCCTCCTGGAGCCCGCCGGCCACCCGGCCGTCAAGCACTACCGCGACGCGCTCGTCAGGGACGGCATCCCGCTCGCCCAGTTCGCCGTGGACGACGTAGAGGCGGAGTACGAACGCCTGCACGCCCTCGGCGTTCGCTTCCTCCAGGAGCCCCTGGCGATGGGCCCCGTCACCACCGCCGTCTTCGACGACACCTGCGGCAACCTGATCCAGATCGCGTCACAGCCGCAGTAAGCGGCCAGCCTCGCGCGGGGTCCGGCCGCCACGACGGCCGGACCTGCCCTCACCCTGCACTTCCACGGTCTTCGGCACACGGGCAGCAGGTCGATCGGTGTACCGGGACAGATGGACAGATGTGAGGGGCTGGTCCACCCTTCACTTCTATGACCGCCCCTCATCGTGAGGCTGCCACGCGATCACGGCTGCCTGAAGCCATTTGTGCCGTAGCCGAGGAGACAGCCGGGTTGCTCCGGTCGTGTACAGATGCCACCGTGCCCATTCCTGGTGCTGAGTGGACGGTTGGAGAGTCTGCGGCGCATCTGGTCCTGGCCAACAAGCTGATGGCCGCCGTTGCCGCAGGGCGTGAGCAGGTGTATGGCGACGGCACACCAGGGGGACTTGCGGCGGCCAACGCCGCCTCGCTGGGTTCCTTCCCCGAACGCGACACCTCCGTTCTGGCGGGCGGCATCGTCCGGCATGCGCGGGCCTTCACCGAGGCGGCCGGCCTGCGGTCGGCGGACACACCGACGGTGACACCGCTGGGGCCCATGGACTTGGCCACCCTCGGCTCCTACCTGCTGACCCACATGCTGGGGCACGGCTATGACATCGCAGCAGCACTTGGCCGGCCACACATGATCGACCGTGACAGGGTCGAGTTGGCGATGCCGTTTCTGATCACTGCGATGCCCCGTGTCGTCGATGTACGAGCGGCTGACGGGCACAGTGCCTGCTACGAGCTAAGGGTGCGCGGCCTCTCCCGGCTCGCAGTGACGTTCACCAACGGCACGGTGGCCGTGCACGCCGAGCCCCCGCGCCGTCCCGACTGCACGATCATGATCGAACCGATCACGTTCTTCCTGCTCGCACTGGGCAGGCGCAGTGCCACCGGTGCCATCGCCCGCGGCAAGGTCCTCGCCTGGGGGCGCAAGCCCTGGCTCGCGCCAGGTTTCCCCGCATTGTTCACCGCACCATGACGGACGCTTGCCTGGTCCCGCCCGGGAAGCACCTTGAGCTTCCTCGAGATGCGAGGAGCGATGCCGGCGCCGCCCGTTTACACGCTGGACCCGATGGCGCGCTGATCGAGCGCGACGGAAGCCAGTGATTGCTCCGGGACGGGGGGCCGGGCTATGTGCGGTGCGCCCGCGGCACCGCTGATGCGGACACTCCGGGCCGAATCTAGACTGACCAACGCATAGGAAGTTCCGAATCAGGGAGGTGTGCACCGTGGCTAAACGAGGGAACAAGCGACGTGGCCGTAAGAAGAAAAAGGCGAATCACGGCAAGCGCCCGAACGCCTGAGCCAACCTGAACCAGCCGGCCGAGGGGTTTCTGTCTGCGCCGCCCCGATTGGGTAAAGGACTGGGATCCCGCAGCGGTGCGGGAGCACGGCAAAGAGCCGGACCGGACGGGACCGAGGCCGGCTCTCGAAGACTGGGCGCCCTTGCAGAGTCGGGCGGTTCGAACCTGCGCGCACGGCTCCGGAGGGCGCTTGGGTCCTTCGTGTCTGAGCAGCTCACAGGCTTGGACGTGGCTCACCGACTGTCCCGCAGTCACGGATGGTCCACGAGCAAGCGGCTGCGAGCTCCCAAC
This sequence comes from Streptomyces sp. NPDC046831, assembly GCF_040645305.1. Taxonomy (NCBI): domain Bacteria; kingdom Bacillati; phylum Actinomycetota; class Actinomycetes; order Kitasatosporales; family Streptomycetaceae; genus Streptomyces; species Streptomyces sp. NPDC046831. The sequence goes on from NZ_JBEYXZ010000030.1 coordinate 21,975, forward strand.
GCGATGTGGCTCGCAGGCGGCGCACGACCAGGATCTTGGACAAGCCCTGTCGTTCCAGGTCAGGAGTGCTTCTTCGCGTGTGGGGTCAAGCCCTGGACAGCCCGCCGCGTGACAGCGCGAGGCCAGTGATCACCAATGGGTTTGTCATACGAGGTGCCGTGACGGCTGCCGGCGGCGGGCGCGCCTCAGGGGTCAGGACTCCGTGCCGGACTCCTCGGGGAAGAAGGTGATCAGCGTGGCGGTGCCGTCCTTGTCGACTGCCCGGACCGCCGGCTCGGGAATGTCCTGCGTGGCGACGTCGATCTCCCTGGGGTGCCACACCAGGTGCCGCAGGACGACGGGGTAGCCCGGCGACCGTCCGCCGACGGAAACGACCACTACGTCGTCCTTCGGGTCGTACGCGATGGTGGTGAAGGGCAGCCGGTTGGCTGCGTACTGGTGCCCGACCTCGGGGTCCAGTACCTCGATGGTGACGAACTCCCCCTGGTGTTGCTCGTTCATCTGGTTGAGGGCGGTCTCCCACGTGCTGCGGTCGAGCGTTTCGGTGCCGGCCATCGTCGTTCCTCTCTCCGGTGGCAATCCGCTCTCCCTACGACGGTAGCCGCATCCCTGAGCGACTGCCTCGGCCTGACAGGTCGAGCCGTGCGGCCCGGGTGGACCTGCCTGGGCGAGTCCGGGCCGAAGCCCACGGGGCGGGCTGCGGTACGGGCGGAGCGGGGGCGGGCACGGCCTGCCGGACCCACGTGAGCCGCCACGCGGTCCCGCGGACCACCGTGACCAGCAGGAACAGCACGGTGAACCACCGGAAGTACCAGGGCCCACCCGTCTCCGTCCTCGCAGCGCAGGCGGGAGCGGAGCAGTTCACCGGAGTGACCTGGAGGCAGGGCAGCAAAGGCGCGATGACCTCACCTAGGCGGTGCCGACCGTACGGTCTGCGGGCAAGCACTCCATAAGCTGCCGGAATAGGCACACCGCAAGAGTCGGAATTGCAAAATATTCCGTCTTCCAATTAGGGAGGATGTATGCGGCTTTTTGGGATCTGTTCTTATCGTTTGGCGTCGTCCTGGTGACGCGGCGACTTTCCCCATAACAGCCTCTTCCTGGTTCGTAGCCCTATCAGTGTCCTAAACACTTGCGGACACGCGACCGCGATCCTGAGGGCCGGCAACGCCCCAGGCCCGCTTCCCTTATCCACCACTTCCTCCAAGCTCCCACCCCGTCTGCCGTCGACCCGCACACCGTGGAGCGGGCGTGGTTTGAATGGCTCGGTGCAATGATCCGGGGCGGCCTGGGAGCGACCCCAAGACCTCGAGAAGGACGCTGCGGGCCCGTAGCGGCACGCGTTGGCGCGACCCTGAAACGCTGAAGGGCCAGCCCGGGAGGGACCCCTGGGCGGCGGCCACATCGGCTGGTGCGCTTGTGGTGCGCGCCGTAGAGGGCCAGCAGTGAACGCAGGTGTCTCATGACACGTCTGTCGGTGAATCCAGGAGCCCATATGGCTCATTCTTTCGAGGCGAATCAGTCATATTAGATTCACGCAGCCGAGTCTGCGATGTGTGATCAAAAACCTCAGACGTGCCGCGATCGCGGCCGCACTCCTCGTCGTGCCCCTCGCGGCACCCACCCCGGCGCAGGCGCAGAATCGTTCCGCTGAGCCGAACACCCTCCCGATGACGGCCGCGGTTGACTCCCTCCCGCTCGCGGCGGAGGTGAGGGACGGCTACCAGCGCACGAGCTTCAGGCACTGGAACGCGGGCGAGAACCCTGCCGACGGCTGCAACACCCGAGCGGAGGTGCTCATCTCCGAGGCGATCGTCCCGCCCGAGGTCCTCCCGGGCTGCAAGCTGACGGGAGGGCTCTGGTGGTCGTACTACGACGCCAGGTGGATGACCCCCGCGTCCACCCTGGACATCGACCACATGGTGCCGCTCGCGGAGGCGTGGGACTCCGGGGCATCGCAATGGACCGCGCAGCGGCGTGAGGCGTACGCGAACGACCTGGGCGCCCAGGCCTCCCTCGTCGCCGTCTCCGCGGCCTCGAACCGCAGCAAGGCCGACCAGGACCCGGCCCAGTGGCTGCCGCCGGCTGTCGACGTGACGTGCCGGTACGCCTCGGAGTGGATCGCCGCCAAGCTCCGCTGGGGACTCACCGTCGACGCCGTCGAACTCGAAGCACTCGTCCAACTCGCGGAAGCGTGCCCGGACACCACCGTGACCTATGAGCCCGCTCCATAGAACTGGCCCCCGGTCGACGGTGCTCTCCGGGCCGAGGGCGCCGTTGGCCTGAGCCACCAGGCGCGGCCGACGGGCGTCATCGCGTCCGTCGGCGTCGTCGTGGAGGACGGCCAAACCGTGAGGGCCGCGGTGGCGGCGATCACCAGGTCGCGCGGACTCGTGCGGGGGTGGGCCGAATGCCGTCCAAGGTGGGCCGTCTGCGGATGGATGCCAGTTTTCTGGCCAGAGCTATCGATTTCTGGACGGAATCAGTTGCCACTCTTTACATCTGCAGTCGGCACTAACCAAAAATGGTCCAAGGCTTGGGGCCCGGTTCATTGCGCGGTGCGGCTGAGCACACCGCTCACGTTCAGGACCTCGTGACATCCCTGCGCCCTGCGGCCGGTGGCCGGAGTGCCCGGCTTCGCACAGGTCACCTCGATGGTCACGGTGTCGTTCGCGGGGATCTTGATGGGGGTGACCCAGTGGTAGTCCTGGTTGCGGAAGGTCTCCAGGGCGATCGTGGTGATCTTGCGGTCGCCGAAGCTGATCGTCATCACCCCTTCATCACCCTGGAAGTTGGCGACCACGATGTCCGTCACACCGAAGACGCTCGTCTCGGGCACCTTGTACGTACCCGTCTTGGTCTCTCCGCTGGACGTCTTCAGGTCGATGGTCGCCGAGCTCTGCTGACCGCTGCCGACCGTGGTGCCGTCCCCGGTCGAGGTGCCGTCGCCGCCCGCTCCGGAACCCTTGCCCTGACCGTCGGGCGAGGCGCTCGCGCCGCCGGAACCGTTGCCGGGTGTCTGCCCGATTCCGGCCTGCTCTCCTGCGGGCGTGGGGCGCGGCTGGACTGCCTCGTTGGCCGCCTCCTTCGCGGCGCTGCGCACCGCCGGGCGGACCAGCGCGAACCAGGCGAGCAGCAGCGCGAGCAGCGCCGCGAGCACGGCGAGCAGCCACTTCGGGAAGACGGGGATCTGGACGAACTCCGCTTCCAGCGGCGGCCGGCCGGCGGTCTCGGCCGACTGGGTCCCGTCCTGGACACCGGTCTCGGTGGTGGCCAGGGTGAACGGCCACGCCACCGGGGAGCCGAACCACACGGGCTTGCCCGTACGGACCCGCAGCCCGGCCTCGACCGACTCGCCGGGTTCCAGCTTCGGCTCGGCCGGGTTGACGGCGAACGCCAGCTCCTCGCCCGCCTGGCCGGGGGTGAATCCCACCTGCACCGGAGTGTTGCCCTCGTTGCGCACCGCCAGCCGATAGCGGCCGCGCAGCCAGCCGCGCCGGCGGCGCGGCTGCAGCTCGGTGCGCAGCTCGTGGAACTCCTCGACGTGCACGGTGGTTTCGGGAACCCGTACCGCGTCGGGATGCTCGATCGGCAGGACCCGTATCGCGAGGGGCAGCTCGCCGGCCCGGATCTCCGGAGTACGTGGCGGCTCCAGACGGATCGTCACCGTCTCGGAGGTGCCGGGGTAGAGGGAGACCCGCGCGGGTTCCACGGTCGTCCAGGAGGCACAGTCCCCGACGACCTCCAGGCTGTAGGCCTCGACGATGTCACTGTCGTTGCGGACGGTGAGACTGGTCGTGGCACTGCCGCCCGGGGCCACTGTCACGACCGGGATGTCGAGTCCGGGCGCACCGGGACCGGAAGAGGCTGCAGAAGGCGTCACGCCACCACGGTAGAAGCGTCCGCAGGAGTGCGCCGAGCGGCGCGAGGGCAACGCCCGGGCAGTCGTGGTGCCCGCGAAGTCACCGTCAACCCGCCCCTCCTACGGGGTCGTTGATGTCACTCGACGGCTCCCGCGCGCCGCCTTCCGGTGTTCGTCCCGCCCCGGGGATCCTCCCCCTGAACTCATGAAGACGTACCCCTCATGTCCTGCGCAGAGGAGAACACCTGCCATGTCTGCCTCCATGTCCTACGAGTTCGCCGCCGGCTCCGGGCATCGGGTCTCCGGCACCGGTCGGCCGGATCGGGTGACCGTGGCCGTCTACGCCGCCGATCCGATCCTGCGTGTCGGCGTCGGCCAGCAGTTACGCCAGCGCCCCGAGGTCGACCTTGTCGCCGACGCCGACGCAGAGGGGGCCCAGGTGTCGCTGGTGGTCGTGGACCACGTCGAGGACGACGTGGCCGCCCTGCTGCACCGGCTGCGGCTCAACTCCGCCACCCGCGTGGGCCTCGTCGTCGGCACCCTCGGCTCCGGCGCGCTGCAACGCGTCATCGAGTGCGGCGTCCCGGCGGTGCTGCGGCGTGCCGAGGCCGACCAGGACCGGCTCGTCCACCTGGTCCTCGCGACGGCCAACGGCGAGGGAGTGCTTCCCGGCGACCTGCTCGGCAAGCTGCTCTCCCACGTCGGCAGCCTGCAGCGCTCGACGCTCGATCCGCAGGGCCTGTCCCTGTCCACGCTGACCACACGGGAGGCGGACATGCTGCGCCTGGTGTCGGAGGGCCTGGACACCGCGGAGATAGCCCGCAAGACCGCGTATTCCGAACGGACCGTCAAGAACGTCCTGCACGAGATCATCACCCGACTCCAACTGCGCAACCGGGCCCACGCGGTGGGTTATGCGCTGCGGAACGGGCTCATCTGACGCTAGGGGTACGTCGGTCCTGCCCGAAAGCACACCGCACGCTTCCCCCGGGTACGGCCCCGCCGCCCTGCCGCGTCGTGCGCGGACGTCGCAGGGTGGCGGGGGCACATCCACGTGCCGCATCCAGACCGCGAAGGGGACCCTCCATGCGAACCGCCGGCCCCGGCGGGCGGTACCGCCCGGGAAGACTCGGCCTGTCGTTGCTGCTGCTCGTCCCGCTGCTCGGGGTGACGGCGGCCTCCGGGCAGGGCGGCGCCGGGTCCGCGACGCGGCCCGCGGCCGCTGACACCACGGACACCCGGATCGCCTACGCCGGCACCAGGCACCGCAGTCTCGGCCAGGTGGCCACCACGACCTCCAGCACCCCGCTGTTCGGCGCGGGCCCGGCCCACCACGACGTTCAGCCGTCCGCCCTCGGCGACCGGATGGTCTTCGCGAGCCCGCGCGACGAGAAGATCCCGCAGATCTACCTCCGGTCCGCCGACGGCTCCGTACGGCGTCTGACCAGCGGCATGGACGCGGCGCACCCCCGGCTCACCCCGGACGGCAGGTCCGTGGTGTTCGACGCGGCCGAGTCCGGTGGCCTGGACGGCGGGACGCAGCGCGACCTGTGGCTGGTGCACACCGACGGCACCGGTCTGACCCGGCTCACCGACAGCCCCGCGAACGAGGAGTGCCCGACCGTCTCCCCCGACGGGCAGCGGGTGGCGTACGCCAGCGACAGCGACGTGCCGGCCGGAGAGCAGATCTACGTACGGCCCCTGAACGGCGGCACCGCGACCCGCGTCACCTCCCCCTCGAACGGGACGGCCGCCGAACCGGTGTGGAACCCGGTGAACGACGACGAGAACCGGAACTGGATCGCGTACACCGCCACGACCACCGTCGACGGGCGGAGCGTGCCCCGGCTGCGGGTGACGAACGCGGAGGGGACCGGTGACGAACCGCTGCTCGGGGGCGCGCGGGCACAGTGGCGTGCCCACGGGGCAGCGTGGCTGCCCAACGGGGACGATGTGCTGTTCCTGAGCCCCGAGATCACGTGTGAGTGCGAGGGCGACTGGGACCATGTGTTCAGGGCGACCGCCCACGACGCCTACCAGGTCCCCTCGCTCGTGCTGAACGAGGACCGGGAAATCTCCTCGGTCACCTGGTCCGGTTCGCTCGACGGCGGCGGTGCGGTGGTCGAGCGCACCTCGGCTCCCGGCCCGCACGTCGTGACGCTGCAGGACGCGCGGTCGGACGGGTCCGACCCGCGCGACCTGGGCCTGACGATCCTCAACGAGGACCCGGCGGCCGACACCAACACCGATCCTGCCAGGGACCCGCTGTTCCAGCCCGCGGCCGGGTACGACCCGTGGACCGAGCGGCAGAACTACACGCCCGACGGCCGCCGGATCGTGCTGACCCGTTTCGAGGACGGCTCCCAGGGCCGGATCGAGCGGATCTGGATCGCGGACGCCGACGGATCGAATGCGCGGCCCATGCCGCTCGCGGGACGCGGCGCGACGGACCGGGACACCGATCCGACGTTCTCCCCGGACGGCAAGTACCTGGCCTTCACCCGGACTTCGCCGGGCGGCGTCGGCGGCGCCAGCCGTATCCTCGTCGCGGACGCGGCCACCGGCGCGATCACCGGGCAGATCACCCCGCCGGCCGCGGAGCAGACGGGCGGCGACGCCCAGCCCACCTGGTCGTCCGACGGCACGACCCTGGCCTTCACCCGCAACGAGGTCATCGACGGCAACGGCGGCAACAAGCACGTCTGGACCGTGCCGGTGGACAACCTGGGCCGGCAGCGTGACCTGAGTGCCACGATCTGCCCGGGTGACTGCGAGGTCATCGACGACAGCCCGGCGTTCTCGCCGGACGGCACCGCCATCGCCTTCAACCGCAAGAGCGGCGGCGGCCGGGTCGACCAGGGCGGCGGCATCCTGCTCACCTCCCTCACCGGCGACGACTGCCGGGTGCTGACGCCCACCGCCGCCGTCGGCCTGCCCGGAGCCTGCGGCCGGCAGCTGCCGGACACCTCGGCAACCGGACCGTTCCAGCCGCGCGACGCCGCGTGGACGGCCGACGGCGAGAGCCTGGTGGTCAGCTCACGGGCCGAGGCAGCGGTCAACAGCCCCGAGAAGCTGAGCCTGTTGGACGTCGACTCCGGCGACCTCACCCCGCTCACCGGCACCCTCCCGGGCCGGCAGAAGGAGCCCAGCGTCCAGCAGTCCGTGAACCTCGCGGTCAACGCGCCCGGCACCACCCCCGAGGTCACGGTCGGCAAGTCCCGCACGGTCCAGGTGGGCCTGGTGAACAACGGCCCCGCCGCCTCCCCGGGCACCACCCTGACGATCGCCCCGCCGGCCGGCGTGCAGGTCACCGAGGTGACCCACCCCGGCGGCACCTGCGACGCCGCCACCCTCCAGTGCAACGTAGGCGTGGTGCGGCCCGGCGCCACCGTCACGGTGAGCGTCACCCTCACCGGCCTCACCGCCGGTGACCAGCCCGTCGACTGGTCGGTGACCGGCACGGTCCTGGACCCCGAGCCCAGCGACAACGCCGGCCGGACCGTGGTCCCGGTGCGCGAGGCCACCCCGCCCCCGCCCCCGACGCCGACCCCGATGCCGACGCCGACGCCGACCCCGCCCCCGACCCCGCCCCCGCCCCCGCCCCCGACCCCGACGCCCACCGTGCCCGCCGAGCCGCCCGCACCCGACGCCGGACCCGGCGTGAAGGTCACCGCCCAGCCCGATCCGGGCTACGTCGGCGGGCGAGTCGTGGTGACCTACACCGTCCGCAACGGCCGCAACGCACTCGCGACCGGGCTGCGCCTGCGCATCGGCCTGCCCAAGGGCATCCCGGACAACGGGCCGCCGCCGGGCTGTGACGCCTCCTGGGTGTGCGCGCTGGCGGACCTGGAGCCGGGCGCGAGCACTGTCGTACGGGTCGTCCTCAGCCCGAAGAAGGCGATGACCGGCCGCGTCACCGGCCGCCTCACCACCACCGGGACGGACGCCGACCTGAGCGACAACACCGCCCGGAAGCGGCTGCGCATCCTCCAGCCGCGCATCGTCGCGGTGCCGGACATCGGCAAGCCCGGCTTCGTCACCTCCGTGCGCGGCAAGGACTTCCCGCCCGGGGTGCCGGTGCGGTTCACCTGGAAGCCGGGGATCACCGCGTCGGCGGCGCCGACCGTGCCCAGGCCGGACGGCACGTTCATCGGCCAGCTGCTCATCCTCGCCAAGGACCAGACCGGGCCGCGCGTCATCATCGCCAAGGGCCCCGGGTTCTCACCGGTGAAGACCGACTTCCTGGTGGTCAGCGGCACCGTGCAGCCGCCCGACACGGTGACCCGCCGATGATCCACGAGGTCGACGAGGGGCTGCGCCGGCTGCTCGGCGAGTCCGGCCTGGAGGCATCGGGCGTCGAGGTGGTCTTCGACGCCCCGACCCGGGACTGGGCCGCGCGCCGCAGCGCCCCGACGGTCTGCGTCTTCCTGTACGACATCCGTGAGGACGCGAGCCGGCGCGGCAGCGGCGCCGGGGAGGTGTACGACGGGGACGGCCACCTCGTGGCGCGGCGCACCCCGCCCCGCTGGTTCGAGCTGACGTATCTGGTCACCGCGTGGGCGAGCCGCCCGCAGGACGAACACCGGCTGCTGTCGCAGGTGCTGGCCACGCTGGTGAGCGGCGACACGCTGCCCGCCCGGCTGCTGACCGGCACCCTCGCCGACCTCGGCCTGACGGTGGCACTGGACACCACCGGTGCCGGGGCGAACGCGCCGGCCGCCGCGGACGTGTGGTCGGCGCTCGGCGGGGAGCTGAAGGCATCGCTCCAGGTACGGGTGAGCGCGCCGCTCGCCGGCGTGACCACACAGACCGCGCCGCCGGTCACCGAAGGCCTCGTCGTGCGCTCCGCCGCCCGGAGCGAGGGCGGGGAGGCGACGCCGGGCCGCCGGCTGCGCTACAAGGAGGCGACCGACCCGGGCTCGAACGGCTTCGCGGGCCCGCGCGAACGGGGCCCCGCTCCCGCCCGTCGCCGCCGGGGGGACCGCCAGCCGTGACGCACACCGCCGAACCCGACGTCGTCGCCGAACACGTGTCCGTCGACGGCATGCCCGTTTCCGTCGACCTGGAACACCTGTGGGCACGGCTGCGGTTGGTCGAGGATCGGGTCCGCCGCGCCGTCGCCGTCCGCCGAGCCGCCGACCCCGACCCCGACGACCCGTACCGCGGCCAGTACCTCACCCCCGACGCGGTCGCCCGCATCCTGGACGAGCCGGGCGGACTCGGCATACCCGTCCACGAGCCGTGGCAGCCGGCGGCCGGTTCCGTACTCGACGGACTCGCACGGCGGTTCGGGCTGTCGTCGCTGGACATGGACCTGCTCCTAATCGCGGTGGCGCCCGACCTGGACACGCGCTTCGAGCGGCTCTACGGCTATCTCAACGACGACCTGACGCGTCGTCGGCCCACGGTCGGGCTCGCCCTGGAGCTGTGCGGGCTGGCCCAGGCGGCGTCCGCCCGGTTCCGGATCGCTCCCGGTGCGCCGCTGATCGCGGGTGGTCTGGTGGAGGTCACCGAGCCTGAACGGCCTCCGCTCTCCCGGGTGTTGGCGGTCCCCGACCGGGTCACCGGGCATCTCCTGGGCAGCGCTCGCCCCGACAGCCGGCTCGCCGGGGTGCTCGGCGAGGCCCGCGAGGACCCGACCGCCGAGTCGGCGGAGGTCCAGCGGACGGCGGCCGCGGCCGGCACCGGCGTCGGCCTCGTCCATCTGCGAAGCCGGGGCGGCGACGCGGCAGGGCTGGCCGTCGCGGCCCTGCGCGCGGCCGGGCTGCGCCCGCTCGTCCTGGACGCGGTGGCGCTCGCCCGGCGCGCGGGCGACGTACCGGAGCTCGCCCGGACCGCCGCCCTCGAAGCCCGCCTGACCGGCGCCGGCGTCGTCCTCGGCCCCCTGGAGGCGCTCCCCGGCGAACCCGCCGAACGGGCCCGCACGCTCGGGGCGTTGTGCGCGGCGCTGCGGGGCATCCCTCTGATCACGCACGGCAGTGTCGGCTGGGCTCCGGAGTGGGCGGCCGACACGCCCGTCGCCCTGACCGTGCCGGCACCTTCGCCCGAGCGGCAGGCCGCGCGCTGGCGGTACGCCCTCGACGAGGCCGCAGGTGACGGCTCTGTGACCGGTGACGTCGAGGCGCTCGCCGAAGCGGTCGCCGCGCACCGGCTGGACGCCGGGCAGTTGCGCCGCGCCGCCGACGTGGCGGTGCGCACGGCTGCCCTCGCGGGCCGCCCGGTCCGCGCCGACGACCTGCGCACCGCCGTACGCGCCCAGAACGGCGCGGGGCTGGACCGGCTCGCCCGCCGGGTGGAGCCGGGCGTCGGCTGGGACGACCTGGTGCTGCCGCCGGCCACTCACCGGCGGCTGCGCGAACTGGCGCTGCGGGCCCGCCATCGCGAACAGGTGCTCGGGCGGTGGGGGATGCGGCCCGGCGGCGGCCGGGGGCGCGGCGTGATCGCGCTGTTCGCCGGCGAGTCGGGCACCGGCAAGACCATGTCCGCCGAGGTCGTCGCCGCCGATCTGGGCATGGACCTGTACGTCGTGGATCTGTCCACAGTTGTGGACAAGTACATCGGGGAGACCGAGAAGAACCTGGAGCGGATCTTCACCGAGGCCTCCGCGGTCAACGCCGTACTCCTCTTCGACGAGGCGGACGCGATCTTCGGCAAGCGCTCGGAGGTGAAGGACGCGCACGACCGGCACGCCAACATCGAGTCGGCGTACCTGCTGCAGCGCATGGAGTCCTTCGACGGGATCGCGGTGCTGACCACCAACCTGCGGGCCAACCTCGACGGGGCGTTCACCCGCCGCCTCGACGTGGTGGCCGACTTCCCGGTGCCCGACTCCGGCCACCGCCTCGCCCTGTGGGACCGCTGCCTGGGCGACCGGCTGCCCCGCGCCGACGACCTGGACCTCCCCTTCTGCGCCGACCGCTTCGAACTCGCCGGCGGCTCCATCCGCGCCTGCGCGGTGACCGCGGCCTACCTCGCGGCGGAGTCGGGCAGTCCGCTCACCATGCGGCAGTTGGTGACGGCGGTCGCGCAGGAGTACCGCAAGCTGGGGCGGCTGGTGCTGGAGGGCGAGTTCGGGCCGTATCTGGCGGCGGCCACCGACGCCTGAGTCAGTCGTTCCGGAGCCGGTCGTCGTCCGTCGCCTCGCCGACCATCTTCGCGATGAACACGGCCAGCCCCGTCCACTGGTCCACTTCCAGGGGCCCGCCCAGATCGCGGATCTCGAAGAGGGACAGATTCTCGTCGTCCGTCTCCATGGCGCCCATCCCCTCGGGCGCCGCGGTCTCGTGGTGGCGGGGATAACCGGGCGGGGGCGAGAGCAGGTCCTTGGCGGTCGCCGGGTCTCCCACGAAGACCGAGTCCAGCCACGCGCGCCGCGTCAGCTCCGGGCCCTTCGGCTTCTCCTTGTAGTTGCCGGGGAACACCGGGTAGTCGACCAAGAAGACGTGGTTCAAAGCCGCGTAGATGTGCGTAAGCCGGTCGATCATCCAATCCTGGGCCTCGGACGACAGGCTCTTGCGCATGCTCACGAAGTCCGTGCGCGGCATCATCGGGAAGAAGTACTTGGGATCGTCCGTCCTGCTGCTGCGTCCGGCAGCGTCGTCGAGAATCTTGACAATCACCGCGAGGAACCCGGACACCTCGCGCAGAGCGGGATCCGTGGTGTCGGCGTCGGTGCCGGAGGCCTTGGCGGCCTCCTGGACGATGCCGTCGGCTTCCCCGCGCGCCTCGCCGACACTCAACAGCCCTGTGGTCACCCGGTTGCTGAGCTCGCTCTCGGCCTGTCCAGCGGTGTTGGCGCGGCGCCGGGTGCGTCCACCGGTCGTCGGGTTCGCCTGTTGGCTCAGCCTGGTCAGGGTGTCCGCGAGTGCGGCGATGTTCTCCATCCTGATGCCGAAGGTGGCCTGGGGCACGGCCACACCCGGGCCGCGCGTGGTGATCGAGTAGGGCGGCTGGCTGTACCTCTTGTCCCGGGACAGCTGGTTGTGGAACGCGACGATCGCCGCGAGCGCCTGTCGCACCTCGGCGAGGCTCTGCAGCGGACGGGTGACGAACTCGACGTTCCCGTTGTCGGCGGAGACGAAGGAGAGGTTGCCCGCCAGGTTGATCAGGGCCGCCTTCGAGTCCTTCTTGAGGGACCTGCCACCGCCCTCGTGCTCCTCGTGGATCCTCCACTCGTCGCCGTGCCGCACCTCGAACTCGAAGCCGACCTTCCGCTGGACGTGGTCCGGGTCCGCGCCCGCCACCGGCTCGGAGCCGTGCGCCGAGGTTTCCGCGTCGGCGGGCCGTGGGCCCGAGAGCACCCGGCGGGCGTTCTGCTCGGCGGCTTGTTCGAACTTGTCCGACGGGTCGGAGACCTTGAGCCCGTTGCCGTGGTCGGTGCCCGAGACCGGCCCCTGGCGCTGCTGCACCACATGCGTGAGCTCGTGGGCCAGAGTGTGCCGGTCGCCGCCGCCCGCGCCGATCACGACATGGCTGCCCGCGGTGTACGCGCGGGCCCCGATGGCGCGGGCCGAGCGGGCGGCGGCGGCCCCGGTGTGCAGGCGCACATCGGAGAAGTCGGTGCCGAAACGGGCCTCCATGTCCTGACGCACCGGTGCGGCGAGTGGTGTGCCGGCCGAGTTCAGGACCTCGTCCACGCCGTGGTCCGACTGCTCCGGGGCGGGCGTGGGCCGGGCGCGCCGGGCGATCATCGCGGTCACCGCGGCGTTGCCCGCGCCGCGCTGCGCCGCCCGGAGGGCGTCGGCGGTGAGCGGCGGCGGTACGGCGGGGATGCCGGAGGTCTCCTGGCGGGCTGCGGCGGGGACTCGCGCCGGCTGCCGTGCCTCGTTCTGCTCGGCATGCGTCCCGGACATCCGCATCTGCTGCCTCCTCGTCGGCGCACCCCTGCTGCGGCCCCCAGTGGACCGCCCGTGCGAACGGAGCGTCCAGGGCCGTACGGGCAGAACGAGGGCAGCCCCGGCCGACGGCCGGACCGTTGGTGCGGGCAGCGGAAGGCAGTGATCTTGCCCCGGGCCAGGTCCCCGCGTCCCTGTCGCCCCGGCGGCCCCCCGCGCAGACTCGACCTGGACACAGGTGGCTGACCCGTAGGACGCGAAGGAGCGAGTATGCCGACGTACCTCACCCCGGGTGTGTACGTGGAGGAGGTGCAGTCCGGTGCCCGACCGATCGAAGGGGTCGGCACCGCCGTCGCCGCGTTCGTGGGGTTCGCCGAGAACGGCCCGTTCCACACGCCGACGCTGGTCACCAGCTGGGACCAGTACACCCAGACGTTCGGCGGCTTCACCGAGGGCACCTACCTGCCCCTCTCGGTCCACGGCTACTTCGCCAACGGCGGCGGCGCCGCGTACATCGTGCGGATCGGCGGCCAGGCCGAGGACGCCTCCGCCCAGGCGGTCGACGACGGTGGGCGCGCGAACAAGGCGGCGGAGCCGGTGGCCCTCGGCGGCTTCCTCGTCGCGGCCAGGCCGGGCGTCACCGGGGTGTCGCTCGAGGTCGCCGACGCGGACGGCGAGAACCCGCCCGAGGACCGCTTCAAGGTCCTGGTCCGCCAGGGCGACCAGGTCGCGGAGACGTACGAGGCGTCCACCCGCAAGAACGTCAAGGGATACCTGGTCAACCAGGCCCGCGCCTCCAACCTGATCCAGGTCACCGAGCAGCAGGGCGCCGCCCAGACCAGGCCCGCCGCCCAGATCCTGGCCGTGCCCGACGCCCCGGCCGCGCCCGCCGCGCCCGCCGCGAACGGCTCCGGCGAGGTGGCCCGCCTCCACCCGGCGGAGTACGTCGGCGACGCCGACGCCCGCACCGGGTTCGGCGGCCTGGAGACCATTGACGAGATCACCATGGTCGCCGTGCCGGACCTGATGAGCGCCTACCAGCGCGGCGACATCGACGCCGAGGGGGTGCGCACCGTGCAGCTCGCGGTGATCTCGCACTGCGAGCAGATGGGCGACCGCGTCGCCGTCCTGGACACCCCGCCCGGCCTGGGCGCGCAGCAGGTGCGCACCTGGCGCAACGACGAGGCCGGCTACGACTCCCGGTACGCCACCCTCTACTACCCCTGGGTCCGCGTCTTCGACCCGGCCACCGGACGCAACACCACCGTCCCGCCGAGCGGCCACGTCGCCGGCGTCTGGGCGCGCAGCGACGGCGAGCGCGGTGTGCACAAGGCGCCCGCCAACGAGGTGATCCGCGGCGCGGTCGACCTCGAACTCCGCCTCAGCAAGGGCGAGCAGGACCTGCTCAACCCGATCGGCGTCAACTGCGTACGGGCCTTCCCCGGCCGTGGCATCCGCATCTGGGGTGCCCGCACCCTCTCCTCCGACCCGGCCTGGCGCTACCTGAACGTGCGCCGCCTGTTCAACTACCTCGAGGAGTCCATCCTGCTGGGCACCCAGTGGGTGGTCTTCGAGCCGAACGACGACCGGCTGTGGTCCAGCATCCGGCGCAATGTCACCGCGTTCCTCACCGAGGAATGGCGCCGGGGCGCGCTGTTCGGCCGTACGGCCGAGGAGGCGTTCTACGTCAAGTGCGACCGCGACAACAACCCCCCGGAGTCCATCGACCAGGGCCGCGTCATCTGCGAGATCGGTGTCTCACCGGTCAAGCCCGCGGAGTTCGTGGTGTTCCGGCTGGCCCAGTTCTCCGACAGCACCAGCCTCATCGACGAGTGACCTGCGGGCAGAACACAAGGGAAGGTGACAGACAGTCATGGCAACGGGCGATGCTCTTTCCACTCACGTCTTCGGCGTGCAGCTCGGGGGCTACCTGGTCGAGTCGATCCAGGAGATCAGCGGGCTGACCGTCGAGGAGGAGGTCGTCGAGGTACGCCAGGTCAGCGCGGAGGGCAAACAGATCATCCGCAAGCAGCCCGGCGCCCGGCAGGCCGGCGAGATCACGATCACCCGGGGACTCGACCAGAGCAGTGAGTTCACCAGCTGGATCAAGGAGACCCTGAACAACGGCGCCGTGAACTCCGCGCGGCAGAACCTCACCATCGAGATCAAGGACACCGAGGGCAACACGGTGCGCCGCATCCAGCTGATGCAGGGCTGGGCCTCCAAGTGGGAGGGCCCCTCCCTGAAGGCGGGCGAGTCGTCCGCGGCCACCGAGTCCGTGACGATCGTGTTCGAAGAGATCATCGTCGAATGAGGCGCCGTACGGTGACGGCGGGCAACCTGGAGGAGCTCCTCCAGGTGACGGCGCCCGCCCCGGCCCCGGAGCAGTCGGCGGCACCCCCCGCCCCCGCCGCTGCGGCGCCCCGGGAGGACCACGGGCTGCGCACCGAGTTCGAGTTCGAGCTGCCGCGCGGCTACGTGGACGAGGCGGGCACGGTGCACCGGCACGGTGCGATGCGCCTGGCCACCGCCCGTGACGAGCTGCGTCCGCAGATCGACCTCAGGGTCAAGGAGAATCCGGCGTACCTGAGCGTGGTGCTGCTGAGCCAGGTGATCACCCGGATCGGCACCGTCACCGATGTGCACGCCGGGGTCGTGGAGCGGATGTACGCCACCGACGTCGCCTTCCTCCAGGACTTCTACCGCCGGGTCAACAGCGAGGGGCACACCCGCGCCGCGGTGACCTGCCCGCACTGCGAGGGCGGCTTCGAGGTCGACCTCTCGGGTGGGCGCCTGGGGGAATCGTGACGTACGCCCTTCCCCGGCTCCGGGAGGAGATCGCGTACATCGCCTATCACTTCCACTGGCAACGCGAGGAGATCCTCGACCTGACCCACGGCGAACGGCAGCAGTGGGTGGCCGAGATAGCTCGTATCAACACGCGTGTGAACGAAGGCGGTTGAGCACATGGCATGGCGGGACACGCTGCGCCGCCGGGCCGCCGCGGACCGCTCCGAGGTCTTGGGAGACGGTCCGTCCGGCGCGGGCCCGGACCGTGGCACGCCCGGCGATCCGGGTTCCTCCGTGCCCGGCGACTGGGACGGGGGCTGGCGCCGCACCGCCGCGCCGGAACTCACCGTGTCCCGCGCCCCGCTCGGCGTCAGCGACGGCCTCGCCTTCCGCGCGGGCCTGGCCGCCTGGCAGAACCCGTCGTTCGACAGCGGGCTCGGGCATGCGCTGCTGCCCGCCGCTCCGGCCGGCCTGGTACGCGGTGTCACCCGTCCTGCCGCCCCGCAGCCCACGCACGCCGCCGGGGGGCCGCTGCTGCTGAGGGCGGTGCGGCTGGAGGGGGTGGACGGTGCGGGAGACGTGGCCTCGGACGGGACGACGACCGTGCGGACAGCGGGGATCGCCCGTCGTCCGGATCCGGGGGAGGGGACGTCCGGTTCGACGGGATCCGGTTCGGGCTCGTCCGCCATACGGCCCTCCGGCACCGGTGCCGATGGTGACAACGACTCTGCGGGAAAGGGGAGCGCGTTCGACGTCGCTCCTCGGTCCCGTGGCCTCACGTCCCTGGATTCCCCCGCCGTCCTCTCCTCGTCACCTGCCACCGTCCAACGGGCCGCCGAGCCGGGCACGAGCCCGGTCGTGGCCCCTGCCGACACCGACCACCAGCCGGTCGTTCCCAGGACTCCGCTCGTACGGCGTGTGGCGGTCGTGCCGCCCGCAGCCGCCGACGGGGCTGCGCCCCGGCCGGCTTCCGCGGCGAACTCCGAGTCCGGTTCCGGAACTTGGGTCGGTTCCGGCCGCCGTACACCTCCGGGCCCGGCCGTCCAGCGCGCCGCGAACGAGACGTCGGGGACCCGGTCCGCCCGCTCCGGCGCCGAGGAATTACGACCGGCCGTCCAGCCCGCCGTGACGGAGGCGACCGGGCCGCAGCCGGGGGCACCCCGCACTTCCGGCGCCGACGGGTCCCACCCGGCCGTCCGCCTCAGCCCGTCGGGGCCTCGCCTGACCGTCGCCCGTCGTCCGGCCGGACCCGTGCGCCGGGTCGCCGCCGTGCGGCCCGCCAACCCTCCGGCGCCCGACACCGCCCCAACGCCTGACGCCTCCAGCACCACGACACCGGCCAGTACGGGCGTGGGCTCCACCGCCCCCGTACAGCGCGCCGCCACACCCCCGCACAGTCGCGCTCCCCTCGGTGCCCCGCTGAGCGAACTGCCGTCCACGGCGGCGCCGTTGGCGCAGGGCACCCTCGCGCCCGGCGCCGGAACCGCGCCCGGACCGGCCCTGCCCGTCGTCCAGCGCCAGTCCGACGCCCCGGGGCCGTACGACAGCGGTGCGGGCGCCACGAAGGGAACGGCACCCGCAGCCCCGGCCGACGCCCCGCGCCGGGCCCCGGCTCCCGGCAGCACGGGCGCCCGCGCGCGCGGTGGCCTGGGAGCTCCGCTGCCCGCGCTGCCGCCGAGCGCCGAACTGCCCGGTTCCGCCGCGTCCGGTGCTTCTCGTACGGCGCCCGGCCCGGACGTCCAGCGCGCTCCGGTACGTCAGGGCCGGAGCTCCGCAACCGCTCCGGTGCCGCCCACCGGGGCCGCGCCCCTCGCTCCGAGAGCGGACGCCCCGCTGCTGGGGACGGCCGACCAGCGCAGCGTCGCGGATCGCTCCACCACCGGGGGCACCCCCAAGGCCACTCCCGCGGACCACGGGAACGGCCCCGCCGGGCCGGTGGTGACGCCCTCCCCGGCCATCGCCCCCGACCGCCCGGAACCGGCAGACGCCGCAGCCACGGAAGGCGCGGCAGGAAAAGCGCGACGCCCCGGCACGGCGTCCGGTGCTTCTCGTACGGCGCCCGCCATGGCGTCCGGTGCTTCTCGTACGGCGCCCGGCACGGCGTCCGGTGCTTCTCGTACGGCGTCCGGTGGGGCGAGCGCCGGCGGGCCGGGCTCGGGAGGATCGCGCGCTGACGGACCGACCTCCGGCAGACCCCGAGCGGAGAGCCCGGGCTTGGGCGGGCAAAGGCCCCGACGCCCCGCCGCCCCGGGCCCGGTCGTCGTAGCCAGGGCCGTGGCCCCAGGCACCCGGCCCGCCCTCTCGGCAGACCCGCACCCCGTCACGGCGACCAGCTCCACAGCACACTCCGCTGCGGCGGCACCCCGCGCCCTCTCGCTGCTGGCCGCGCGCCCGCTCGTCGTGAGCACCCGGACCCCGGAAGGGGCGGCACCGCCCGCCGCCGCCCGCTCCGGCGGCCGTCCCGTGGTGGCGGCGCGCTGGCCCGGTGCACCGGCCGCCTCCCAGGGCGGCACCGCGCCACCCACCGGGGCGCCCGCACACCGGTTCGGCACATCGGCCACCTCCCCGGGCGGCTCCGGGGCCCCCATGCGCCCGGTACCCGGCCCGTCCGCGCCCGCCCAGGCCACACCGCGGCTCCAGCCAGCCGCGACCGCGCACCCCGGACCGCAGGGTAAGGACGCGGGCGTACGAACGACCGCCTCCCCGGCCCCGGTCCAGCGCGTCCCGGTCGTCCGTCCCGCGCCGCCCCGCCCGGTGACCGTCGACGCGACCTCCGCCGTACCGGCGAAGCCGCTGCCGGTGACCGCCCCGCAGGTGCCGCCGCTCGCGGACCGCCCGTCGGCCGCCACGGCACCGGTGGGACCCGTTCCCGTGGTCCGGCCGCGGACGGTCGCGCCGGGCGCCGGACCGGCGGCGGGCTCGGCCACCCCCGTGCAGCGCGAGGTCACCGACTCCGCCGGTGCCGACCTGCTCAAGGGCGTACCGGTCAAGGAGGTACCGGCGCGAGGCCGGTCGCGGTCGTCGTCCGCGTCATCGAGCTCATCCGCGTCGCCCGTATCCCCCGCCTCGCCCTCCGCCTCGGGCAAGGCCGCCGTCCGCCGCCCCGGCCCCCCGCAGGACGACCCCGGCCTCGACCTCGACGACCTCGCGCGCCGCCTGCTCGACCCGGTCTCGCGGCTGCTGCGCACCGAACTGCGGCGCGGCCGGGAACGTACCGGCCGCCCCTACGACGGACGCCGCTGAGGGCACGCCATGGACGATGAACGACTGACGGGCGAGTGACGGACGAATGACCGACAGCATCTTCGCGACGAGCGTGTTCTTCCGGCTCGCGATCGGCGGCAACGACCTGGGCGCGTTCCACACGTGCTCCGGGATGGGCGCCGAGGTCGAGCTGGAGACGTACGCCGAGGGCGGCAACAACGGCTTCACCTGGCAGCTGCCGGGCCGCGTGACCTGGTCGAACATCACGCTCACCCGGCCCGTCACCGCCGACACGGCGAAGATCGCCCGCTGGCTCGACGAGACGCTGAAGCGGGTGGAGCCCAAGGACGGCGAGATCGTGGCGCTGAAACCGGATCTGACGCGGATCATCAGCTGGCAGGTGTTCGGGATCGTCCCGGTGCGCTGGCAGGGTCCGTCCTTCGACCCCGCCGACTCCCAGGCGGCGGTGGAGACATTGGAGATCGCCCACCAGGGCCTGCGCCCGTCCTGACCCGCCCTCACGAAAACCGCCCTCAACAGCCGTCCCCGAAAGGAAGTCCCGGCATGTCCCCAGCGGTCCGCTCCAGCCGGGCCAGGGCTCAGCTGACCCTGAAGGAGCCCCCCACCTCCGTCGGCGCGAAACCCGGCGGGACCATCGCGCGGCTGAACCTCCAGTTCAACCCCTCCACCCTGGAGTTGCGCAAGACCACCGAGTGGCGGCGCACCCCGTCCCGGATGGCGGGGCAGTCGGCGCTGCCGGAGTTCGTCGGCAGCGGCCCGCGCACGCTGAGCCTGGAGGTGTTCCTGGATGCCACCGCCACCCACGACAACTCGGTGGAGCTGGCGGTGGAGAAGCTGATGAAGGGGTGCGTGCCGACCCCGGCCAGCCTGGGCCGCAAGAAGCCGGCCAGCCCGTGGGTGCGGTTCGAGTGGGGCACGGCGCGGACGACGTCATTCGACGGGGTGCTCTCCAGCCTGTCGGTGACGTACACGCTGTTCGACGTGGACGGAAAGCCGCTGCGGGCCACCTGCGCGCTGTCCATCGAGGAGGCGAGCGTCGATCCGGCGGGCCAGAACCCGACGTCCGGCGCGCGCACCGCCCGCAGCACACACACCGTGGTGGCGGGCGACAGCCTGGCCCTGCTGGCCTGGCGGGAGTACGGCGACGCGACGGCCTGGCGGGTCATCGCGGAGGCCAACGACATCGACGACCCGATGGCTCTCGTACCCGGCACCGAACTGGTGGTGCCGGGGCTGCGCGACACGGGCGCTGAGGAGGATCAGTGACCACACCCGAGGCGCGGGGCGGCCGGTCGTTCGCGGCCGACCCCGTCATCGAGACGCCCGCCGAACTCCCGCAGATCTGGGCCGCCCAGCTGGTGAACTGTGTGGTCGACGAGAACGTGGGCCTGCCGGACGCGGCCGTCCTCACCTTCCGCGACCCCGACCACGAGTTCCTGCAGAAGACGGGCATCACCATCGGCACCCCGCTGAAGGTGTCGGTGGTGACCGTGTCCGGGCAGGCACGCGAGCGGCTGTTCAGCGGCGAGGTGACCGCCCTGGAGCTGGACCGGGACCGCACGGGCTCGTTCACGGTGGTCCGCGCCTACTCCAAGGCGCACCGCCTGCAGCGGGGCCGCAAGGTGGTGGCGTACCGGAACATGACGGCGGCGGCGATCGTCCGCAAGGTGGCCGCCGGGGCCGGGCTGTCCTGCGGAACCGTGCAGGCCGCACCGGTCACCTACCGGCAGCTGTCGCAGGCGAACGTGTCCGACTGGGACTTCCTGCAGTTCCTGGCCAAGGAGAGCGGCGCGCAGGTGCACGTCGACGACAAGGGGCTGCTGCAGTTCACCAAGCCCCAGAAGGCGTCCGGCGCGCCGGCTCCGTCGACCCCGGCCACCCGCAGCCCGATGGTGCTGGAGTACGGGCGCAACCTGCTGGCGCTGCGGGCCTCGCTGTCGGCCGCGGACGGCGCGCAGCAGGTGGAGGTGCGCGGCTGGGACGTCACCACGAAGCGGCCGCTGGTGGCCCGCAAGCCGTCGGTCAACAGCGACACGGTGGTGCCGGGGCTGAGCCCGGCGTTCGCCGCCCGGTTCGGCAAGTCGTCGAAGCTGACCGTCACGGACACCCCGTACCGCACCCAGGCCGAGACGACGGCCGTCGCGGACGCGGTCGCCGGTCAGGTCAGCGCCGGATTCGGTGAGTTGGAGGCCCTGGTCGAGGGCAACCCCAAGCTGCGGGCGGGCAAGCCCGTGGCGCTCGGCAACGTCGGGCAGGCGTTCACCGGGAAGTACACGGCGACGGCGGTGCAGCACGTCCTCGAACCGCACGGCGGATACCGGACGACGGTGTGGGTCAGCGCCAGCCCGGACCGCTCCCTGACGGGCCTGGTGACCGGGGCGAACGCGCCGAGCCGCGGGCCGCGCATGCCCGGTCTGGCGATCGGTGTGGTGACGGACGTACGCGAGCCGGGGGGCGCCGAGTCCGGCGGCGTACGGCTGAAATTCCCCTGGCTGGACGACACTTACGTCACCGACTGGGTGCGCACCGTGCAGTGGGGCGGCAAGGGCGGTGGCGGCGTGGTCAGCCCGGAGGTCAACGACGAGGTCCTGGTCGGCTTCGAACAGGGCCTGCTGGACAGCCCGTACGTCATCGGCGGGCTCTACAACGGCGTGGACAAGCCGTCGCCGCACGACGTCCCACTGATAGACAAGACCACCGGCAAGATCAACCGACGCTCCATCGTGTCGCGTTCGGGGCACCGGGTGGAGCTGCTGGACACGAGGGCACCCGGCCGCTCCGGGGTGCGGCTGATGAGCGCTGACGAACGCCTCGAAGTGTTCCTGGACAACCGGAGGGGCCGCATCGAGCTGACCGTGTACGCCAGGAAGGGCCGCCGGCAACCCCTCACTTCCGTCCTGCTCGACAAGAAGGGCATCACCCTGGACGCGGGGCGCGGCAACGTGAGCGTGTCGGGCCGGAACGTGGACATCCAGGGCAGGGTCGGGGTGAAGATCGGCGGCCGTACGGTGAGCGTCAACGGCGCGTCGAACGTCACCGTCGACGGCGGTCTGCTGGGCGTCCTCAAGGCCAAGCTCATCCGGATCAACTGACCTCTGTCTCCCCGACCTTCCCAAGGAGCGTCCATGCCGGCCGCAGCCCGTACCGGTGACCCCACCAACCACGGCGGTGTGATCGCCACCCCGCCGCCCGGCGCCGCCGCGGCGGTGGCGCGTGTGCTGATCGGAGGCCGACCCGCCGCCGTCACGGGCAGCCTGCACACCTGCGTGATGCCGCCGCACGCGGCCCTGGGGCCGGGCAACGTGGTCATGCCCAACCCGGCCGTGCTCGCCTCGGGCGAGGTCCTCATCGGCGGGCTGCCGGCCGCGCGGATGCGCGACCAGACCACGTGCGGCGCGATGATCTCGGCCGGCGCCCTGAACGTCCTGATCGGGGGCGTGTGATGAGCGACCGGTTCATCGGCCGCGGCTGGGGGTTCCCGCTGCGGGTCGGACCGACCGGCGGGATCGGCATGGTCGAACGGGAGCGGGAGATCGAGGAGGCCATCCGTCTGGTCCTCGGCACCGCGCCCGGCGAGCGCCCCATGCGCCCCGAGTTCGGCTGCGGCATCCACGACTACGTGTTCGCGCCCGGCGACGGTGCCACCGCCGGACGTATCGCCCAGCAGGTGCGCGAGGCCCTGGAGCGGTGGGAGCCGCGCATCGCGGTCGACGACGTGGTGGTCGCCTTCGACGCCGTCGAGGCCGGGACCCTCTACATCGACGTGCACTACACCCTGCGTTCCACCAACGACCGGCGCAACCTGGTCTTTCCCTTCTACACGATCCCCTCCGAGGAGGGGGCCGAGGAATGGGGCGCCGCCTGATGGCCCTGCCCTCCCCCAACCTGGACGACCGGCGGTTCCAGCAGCTCGTCGACGAGGCGAAGCGGTACGTGCAGCAGCGCGCCCCCGAGTGGACCGACCACAACGTCTCCGACCCGGGCGTCACCCTGATCGAGACGTTCGCCTACCTCGTGGACCAGCTGCTGTACCGGCTGAACCGGGTCCCGGACAAGAACTACACCGCCTTCCTGGACCTGCTCGGCATCCGTCTGTTCCCGCCCGCCGCGGCCGTGGCCGATGTCGACTTCTGGCTGTCGGCGCCGCAGTCCGACACGGTGACACTGACCCCGGGCACCGAGGTGACCACCGCGGGCGGCGAGGCCGACGAGGCCGTGGTCTTCACGACGACCGACGAACTGCGCATCCTGCCCAGCGAATTGATCCGCCTGGTGACCGCGCCCCGCACCGGTGGGCAGACCGACCGGACCGGGGAGCTCGCCGAGGGCCGCGACATACCCGCCTTCCAGGCCGCACCCCAGCCCGGCGACGCGCTCCTGTTCGGCCTGCCGACGGCGGTGCCGCGGTGCGTGGTCGCGGTACGCCTGGACAGCCGCGTGGAGGGCATCGGAGTCGACCCGCGCCAGCCCCCGCTGGTGTGGGAGGCGTGGGACGGCGGCGGCTGGCAGGTGTGCGAGACCGGCGAGGACTCCACCGGCGGCCTGAACCGGCCCGGCGAGGTCATCCTGTACGTTCCGGCCGGGCACACGGCGTCGGTGATCGGCGGCACCCGGGCCGGCTGGCTGCGCTGCAGGGTCACCGAGGCGGAGCCCGGCCAGCCGTTCTACTCGGAGTCCCCGACGGTGCGGGAGGCGGCGGTGTTCACCGTGGGCGGCACCATGACCGTCGAGCACGCCGAGAGCGAGACCGACGTGCCGCTCGGCACATCGGAGGGCGTCGGCGGGCAGACGTTCCGGCTCGGCCGCCCGCCCGTCCTCCTCGACAGGGAGCCCCCCGTGGTCGAGGTGTCCTCGGCCGAGGGCTGGCAGCGCTGGGACGTGGTCGAGCACTTCGGCCGCTCGGGCCCGGCCGACCGTCATGTCCGAGTCGACGCCACCACCGGCGAGTTCACCTTTCCGCCGACGCTGCGCGAACCGGACGGCACACTGCGGCAGTGCGGCGCCGTGCCGCCCAAGGGCGCCCAGATCCGGGTGGCCCGCTATCGCACCGGCGGCGGCCCGGCGGGGAACGTCGCCCGCGGCGCGATTTCCGTACTGCGCAGCTCCGTCCCCTACGTCGCACGCGTCGTCAACCGGGAGGCGGCGAGCGGGGGCGTCGCCGGCGAGACGATCGCCAACGCCAGACTGCGGGCGCCGGACGCACTGCGCATGCAGGAACGCGCCGTCACCGCCGAGGACTACGAGATCATCGCCGGCCAGGCGGCACCCTCGGTACGCCGGGTCCGCTGCCTGCCCGCCGCGGAGGGCGCGGGCGCGGTCCGGGTGCTGGTGGTGCCGGACGCGGTGGCGGACGAGGGCGACGACCGCCTCCGCTTCGAGCAGCTGATCCCGTCCGACCAGGTTCTCCGGGCGATCACCACGAGCCTCGACGAACGCCGCCTGATCGGCACCCGCCTGGTCGTCGAGCCGCCGGCCTACCAGGGCGTCACCGTGGTCGCCAGGCTCGCGGCGGCCCCCGCCGACACCGACCGCGTCCGCGACGCGGCCCTGGCCGCGCTGTTCCGCCACCTCAACCCGCTGGTCGGCGGCCCGGACGGCACCGGCTGGCCCTTCGGGCGACCGGTCCAGTACGGCGACGTCTTCGGTGTCCTCCAACGCGCCACCGGCAACGCGCTGGTCGAGGAGATCCTGCTGTTCCCCGCCGACCCGATCACCGGGCGACGCGGCGCACCGACGGACCGCGTCGACGTGGCGGCGGGCGCGCTGGTCTTCTCGTACCAGCACCAGGTGGTCGTCACGGCCGTGGAGCCGGAGGCCCGGGGGTGAGCCGCGCGGCCGTACCGGGTCTGCCGAGCCGTCACCCGATCGGTGAGCAACTGCCCGCGCTGTACGCCGAGGACGACTTCGCGCAGCGCTTCACCGGCGGACTCGACACCGTCCTCGCCCCGGTGTTCGCGACCCTCGACAATCTGCCCGCCTATCTCGACCCCCGGGTGACCCCGGCCGACTTCCTGGCCTGGCTGGCGTCCTGGGTGGGCGCCGCCGACGACCCGCAGTGGCCGGTGGAACGGCGCCGCGAGGCGGTCGCCCGCGCGGTGGAGCTGCACCGGTGGCGCGGTACCCGGCGCGGCCTGGCCGAGGCTCTGCGGCTCGCACTCGGCGTGCACACCGAGGTCACCGGGGACGGCGGCGCGGTGTGGTCGAGCACCCCCGGCGCCGACCTGCCGCCGGAGCCCCCCGCCGAGGTCCTGGTCCGGGTGTGGCCGGACCGCGAGGCCCGGGTGGACCCGGCGAGGGTCCACGAGGTCGTCAGGGCCATGTGCCCGGTGCACGCCGTCTGCCGGGTGGAACTTCTGCCCGGCCCGCCCATCGACGAAGGGAGGTGACGCCATGCGCGCCTGTCCCGCGTGCGGGGCGTCCAACGGCTCCACGGACGACTTCTGCGGCAACTGCGGGGCGTATTTGGGGTGGTCGGACAGTACGGCGGCTTCGGACACGGCGGCTTCGAGTGCGTCGTCTTCGGGCACGCCCGCGGATCCGCCGGCCCTCGGTACGTCCGCGGATCCGTCGGCCCCCGACGCGTCCTCGGCACCGTCGGCCCCGAGCCCCCCTGCCGAACCTCCGGCCGCACCGGGTGCCGCACGGCGCGACGCCGCCCCGTCGGCGCCCTCGCCACCCGCGGCTGAGGAGCCGGCGTCCGCCGCGCCCGCCCGCGGCCCGTCGTTGCGCACCCGGCTGACGGGCCGGGGCCGTGGCGCGGCGCGGGGGGCGAGCACGGCGCCTGCCGCGGGCTCACGATCCGGCGACGGCGACAGCGAGGGCTCCGGGACCGTCTCCGGCCAGGACGGGACCCCAAGCCCCACACCCCGGCCCGGCCCCGACGACGCCGGGGCCGGGCCCTCCGCTCCCGCCTCTCGCCCGACCACCGGCGAGGCCTCCCGCGCCGACGAAGCCGCCGCCAAGGGCGCGGCGGCCGCGGCCCCCACCCTCCACCCGGCTCCGGCCACTCCACCCGCTCCGGCCCCCCGGAACGCGCCGGGCCCCCGGCCCCCGGCCGCCCCTACCCCCGGCACGCCGACTCCCGCCCCCATCCAGCCCGTACGCCCCGCAAAGCCGGTGGCCCCCCGCCCGGTCGTACGCCCCGCAGAGGCCTCCGACGAAGTGGCAGGCGCGCCCTGCCCCTCCTGCGGCACCCCCAATCCGCCCGGCCGTCGGTTCTGCCGGCGTTGCGCGACCGCGCTGAACCCCGCCGCAATGCCCGAACCGCTGCCGTGGTGGCGGACCGTGTGGCCGTTCCGCCGTCGGGTGCGGGCGAGTTCGGGCAGGGCGGTGCGGCTCCTGGTGATCCTGGCCGTGGTGGTGGCGCTGTGCGCCGGCGCTCTCCTGCTGCTGCCCGCCGGACGCGCCCTGTTCGAGGACACCCGGGACAAACTGGGCAAGGCCAAGCCCATCACCCCGGTGGACATCAAGGCGAGCGCCGAGTCCCCCCGGCACCCGGCGAAGAACAGCACCGACGGACTGAGCAACAGCTACTGGGGCGCACCCGGGCCCGGCGCCTCGGTGACGTACACCTTCCGCAAGCCGTTCCGCCTGGTCGACCTGATCATCACCAACGGCCCGTCCAAGGACCCGGAGGCCTACACCGGCGAGGCACGCGCACTCCAGATGGACCTGGAGGTGAGGACGCAGGACGGCGAGCAGCAGCACAAGCAGCTCACCCTCAGCGACAAACCCGGCTCGCAGACGATCAACACCGCCATCAGCGACGTGAAGACGGTACGCCTGGTCCTACGCTCGCCCGTGGGACTGACCTCGGGCCGTCAACTGGCCGTGGCGGAGGTGGAGTTCTTCCAGCGGGGCTGACGCGGGGCCGACCGCGACCGGTTCTGCGACGGCTGACCCGGCTGATCCCCCGATCCACCCGCGTCAACCGGCGCGACGGCCGGCGGTAGTCGCCGGCGTGTGCCTCCGCCCGTCGCCGCTTCGACGCCTGACGGCTGCAGCACGCGCACGCGCCGCCATGGGCCGGACCTCACTCGGGCGGTTCGTCGGGTCGGCCACTGTGATCTTCACAGTGGGCCGACCAGCCTGCTCGGTCGCACTGCGGTGTGCCGTCTGCACGAGGTACGCGCAGGGCGGTGGACCGAGCGCCGGGCGCCGGGCGTTTCGGGACAGTTACGCATGGAGGCGGCCGAGCGATCCGCCAGAGGTGACAACACGGCCGTTCTCGCCCGTGGCCTGCGCGTCACCGTCCGCTCGGTGCAGCGCGGGCGAAAGACGTGGAGCGAGGGCGGCCCGCGGACTCTGGCCCCGAAGGGCCCCTGCCTCGCTGCCCATGAGGCATGCGCGTGATCGGGGCGGGTGCTGGCCGCTTTCCGCAGCCAGGGGTTGGCGTCCCCTGGCTGCCTCTGCCGGGGGTCGGGATACTGACCGGGTGATCGCCACAGCGAGCGCGGGCAAGCACGACCTACTGCGCCGCCTGGGGGCGGACGAGCCGGTCGACTACCGTTCCCGGGACTTCACCGAGGCCGGTCCGGTCGACGTGGTGTTCGACCTGGTCGGAGGCGAGGACGGCGCACGCTGCGCCCGCACCGTCGCCCCCGGCGGCCTGCTGGTCAGCGCCTGTCCCCAGGACACCGGCGTCACGCCGGAACTGATCACCGAACTCGGCATCCGGCACGCGGTCACCTTCGTCACCCGTCCGCGCCCGACCTGGCCCGACTGGCGGCTTTCGTCGCGGCCGGACGGCTCACCGTCCACGTCGACCAGGTGCTGCCGCTGGCCGAGGTGGTCAAGGCACACGAGATCGTCGCTGCGGGCGCAGCGCAAACGCGACGGCAGCGGCCCGCAGGCCGTCTGTGTGAACAAGCGTTGCAGTGTCCGGAGACGGTGACAGCGCCGTCGCGGGCCGACGACTCTCCTTCCCCTGGCCCGCGCCCCTCCCGCATCGTGGTCACGACAACCGAGCACCACAGGGCACGGGGCATCCGCCGCCGGACCCTTTCCATGAACCCTTCCACGGACTCCATGAAATGGGGATACGCCACCATGGCTTCCACCCTCCGCACCAGGTCCTTACTCGTCGCCGCCGCGTTCCTCGCCGGCACCACGCTGCTGACCGCCTGCCAGGACGACGCCACGGGCGCCGGCTCCTCGTCGCAGACCGATACGCCCCCGGCGTCGGCGGAGGCGGCAGCGAAGTCCGGGGCGAAGAAGCCCAAGGGGGTCAGCGGGACCTTCAAGGGCGGCACGGTGGAATACCTCGCCCCCGGCAAGCACATCGTCAAGGCAGCCGGCAAGGAACAGCAGTTCTTCGTCGCGGAGGACACCAGGATCTACGGCGCGGGCACCATCTGCGGCGAGTACAACCCCGCCGCCGACACGCCCTGCACGGCCGACGACCTGGACAAGGCGCTGAAGAGCGGATCCGTCGCCGCGGACGTGGTGATGAAGGACGGCGTCGCCACCACGGTCACCGAGCGCCCGGCACCGGATGAGGGTGCCCCGGCCGAGGGCGGGGACGACAACGGCCGGGACTCGGCCCTCGACGGCATCAACAAGGGCAAGGGCGTTTCCGGCACCTGGTTCGGCACCGTGACCTACCTGGCGCCGGGAAAGTACACGGTGTCGGACCTGAAGGGCACCGAGCAGCAATTCTTCGTCGCCACCGACACCGAGATCTGGGGTTGGGGCGACATCTGCGGCGACGCCAACGGCGGCGAGGGCGGGCAGGGCGGCACCGCGTGCACCGAGGACGAACTGGAGGCGGCCGCCAAGGCAGGCGGTGTGTCCGCGGAGGTCGTCGTGGTCAACGGCATCGCCACCACCATCACCGACGACCACTGACCCGGATTCCGGCCCCGGAGGACGCCGCGCTGCCCCCACGCTCCCTTGCGCAAGCACCTGCGCCATCCATTGCGCCCGGGCCGCGTCGGTGTTCACCGGTCGTCGTCATAGCGGCGCGGCCGGCCCGAGTGGGCTGCGTCATCGAGACCCTCCAGCCCGCGTTCGGCGAACCGTCCGCGCCACTTGCGGACCGTGTTCACGCACACCGTCAGTTGGCGGGCGATCGCCGCGTTGCCCGCCCCGTCGGCTGCGGCCAGTACGATCCGGGCCCGGAGGACTTGCCTCACCTGCGCTTTCGCTGAGGAGGCGACCCGTTGCAGCCTCTCGCGCGTCTCCCGGTCCACTTCCACAGCCACTGCCGCATCCCGCTCTGATCCCGTCCCCACAGCCAGGGATCATGGCGGGAGGCGGCCGGGTTCGGCAGGATGGGGCCGTGCCGAAGAACCCGCCTGAGTCCATGCAGCGCCACCTGCGCCAGCGGCTGAACACCCACGCTGCCGAGCGATGGCCGCAGCTGACCCGGGTCCACGTCCGTTTCCGGGCGGGCTTCGCCTACGTGGACGGCGAGTTGAAGGAAGGCGAGCGACTGCCCCTGTGCCGATTGCGCTTCGCCGGTGTGTTGCACACATGGGGCTTCGCCCTCTACCTCGCCAGTCGAGACAGCTACCAGGACAACTTCCTACCTAACGGACTCCCCTCCGGAAGCCCCGAAGAATGCCTGGACTGTGCCTCCGGCCTCTACCTCGACGGCATGCCAGCCTGACCCCCTCCACGAACTTGCGCGGAGCAGTACCAATAACTTCAGTAGCAGCAGTACGCCAGCTGGGGAGGGCTCCACATCTGCGACTGCCCCTCCATACGTTGCCCTTGACCGTGCTCCGGTGGTCAGGCGTCCTGGCGCGGCCCGCCGTATCGGAGCTGCTCCACGAGGGCGAGGAAGAGGAAGAGATTCGGGATCTTCTTGACCGGCATCCTTGCCCAGGGCAGTTTCTTGCCGACCTTGCGCAACACCAACACTCCCTGTGAGAGCTCGACCTTCTCGATCTGCGGCCACGTCAGGCTGTCCTTTGAGGTGGCCACACCGCCCAGGTTGACCGAGAGCTCCCCGTAGGTCAGGGTCCCGCCCTGCTCCAGCCCGGCGAGCAGTCCGGGGAGCTGTGCCCGGGTGATCTCCTGCTGCAACGCCGGGCCCCAGCGCTCAGGCTGGTCGTAGAAGCCGGTCACCTTGAGCGTCGTACCGTCCGCGCGATAGAGCGTGTAGACGTAGGTGGTGCCGACATACATGCCGTTTGCGTACCGCTCGGTGATCTCCTGAAGCACCGTCATCGTGTCCCAGCGGAAAACGGACACTTCGCCGCTCTTCCCCACCTCGGCCAGGCCATGTTCGAAGAGGTGCAGTCGGCGGGCAGCCTGCTTGCGCGAGAGATTGGGCGTCTGGGCAGCGAGCCAGAGGAAGTAAGCGCCCAGGGGAGGAAGGATCAGGGAAACGGTCCCCATGAGCAGAAGGGCAGCGATCCGCACAGGGCCGACCCGCTTGGGCAGGAAGGTCTCACGCAGTTGTCCGAGCCCTTCAGTCCCCAGAGGTGCCGTCTGGGGGGCTGATGTCTGCCCGGAGTCTTGCTGAGCGGCGGATTTGACCATGAGTCGTGCTCCCTACCGTGGTGTTTCAGAAATGTGGTGGCCATTGTTGCGGTCGGGCCCGACGGCGGTACGCGTCGGGGGGCTTGACGGCCACCGGAACCGGCACGCCGGCCGAGGATCCACAGCCTCCGTCTCACCTGCACCCAGCACTCTCCCCAGCTCCCATCCCGTACGCCGTCGACCCACACACCGTGGAGCGGGCGTGGTTCATGGCGTCCAGGTGGAGCGCGCCACTGTACGAACGACTGTGAGGATTGCTCACGGACCGCGTCTGCTCGGCTCTGCCTGGCTCGATGGCGGACGGGATGGGAGCATCCCGCGCACGCCACTACGGACCTGCGGGCGGCGACGGCGCCCTCCCGCAAGGACCCGCTCTACGCGGCCTTGGTGCTCGCCATCGCCATGGGCCTCCGCCAGGGCGAGATCGTCGGGCTGCGCTGGTCGGACGTTGACCTCGACGGCCGCGTGCTGCGCGAGGCCATGAGTCACATGGACCGGCTGCTGCGGAGGCGTCCCGGTCGTGAGTGACCACCGGAGTTGAAGTCACATACGTATCGAGGGTCCCGGACCATGATCGGTCTGGGGCCTTGGGACTGGGCCAGCAGGAGTCCGACGTCGCCGCGTGATCCCATACCTCGTTGCGGACAGACTGCCCTTCATGAGATCGGAAGGCATGGCCACCGAGGCACAGATCAAGAAGCGGCGATGAACGACGGCCTGCCCTTTTTCCGCTATCACCCAGACCCCCTCGCCAGCGGGTCCATCCGTGCGTCCGCCGAGAGGTGCGCCTGCTGCAGCCGCAGCACGGGTTGGATATACACAGCAACCTTCTACACCGCCCACGAGGTCCGCGGACCTTTCTGCCCATGGTGTATCGCGGACGGGAGCGCGGCTGAACGCTTCGCAGGTAAATTCACCGACTCCTACGGGCTCGACGGCGTCAGTGAGGACGTCTTGCATGAGGTCACCCGCCGCACACCTGGCTTCCACTCCTGGCAGGATCCACACTGGCTCGTCCACTGCCACGACGCGGCGGCCTTCGTGGGCGAAGTCGGGTACACCGAGTTGGCGGCGCATCCGGAAGCCCTCGACCGATTGCGGGCCGACATGCGCATGGAGGGCTGGCACGACGAAAACCAGCTTGAGCACTTCTTGAACCACCTGGGCGAGGGGGCGACTGCCATGCTCTTCCGTTGCACCGTCTGTGGGGTCCACCTCGCCTACGTCGACGCATCCTGAAGATCGTCCGCCTTGGCGAGTCTGCGGTAGCAGATGAGGGTGCGGGGGACAGTGACCGCACCCGTTGAGGTCAGAAGTGGATGTCAAAGGCCCCGGACCATGATCGGTCCGGGGCCTTTGCGCTGGTGCCCCCGGCAGGATTCGAACCTGCTACACCCGCTTCAGGAGTTCGGTCTGACCGCCTGTCCACCCGTGTTGCGCGGGGCGGCCGTGACCGTGTCAGACCGCACCGCGCCGCCGCTGTCCGCTGTCGTTGATGTCAGGCATGGATGTCACCTCACGCCAGCTGGGATGACTTGCGCCGCTTGCGTGTCTTCGCCTTGCGTTCGGCTTCCTTGCGCTTCTCGATGGTGTACGACGACCACTCGCCACGGTGCAGGTTGCATCGCGACGCACCAACCATCGTCAGCCGCCGGCACCGAGTGCCCTTCTCCGTGAGCGCTCCACACCTGGACTGCGTACGGCACATGTCCTCTGTGGAAGGCGCACTGCTCCGCGCAGCGGTGCACGGCGGCCCAAGGAGGTTGCTCGGGGGCGCACGCTTTCCAACTGTGGTGGTGGGGTCTTGGGCATCGTTCGGAGCCGTTCACCTGGGTTCATGGGCGGATGGCCACTGGCGTGGGGACGGCTCCGGGTTTCGTCTGAATGACCGTGAACGGGGCTGAATGAGACGGAAACTGAGACGGCCGCGCTCCTCCGCAGCACGGGAGACGGCCCGCGGCCAGCTGCCGAAGTCACCGTCATTCGTGGAGCTAAGCCACCTTGAGGCGCGCCGCACGCATGCCTGAGGCGGGCTCCTGTGCATCGTCGAGTAGGAAGATTTCGTCTTCCCTGAAGTCTGGGGCCTGGAAGGGGTTTGTCGTCGGAGGCGGCGACGCTGCAGTGGAGCAGCGGGGTTGCTTTTCCGGAGCGGAGAACAGCGACGTTGGATCGATGAGAGGTCTCTCTTTCGTTACAGGTCCCTAATGGGGCCTGGAGTGCCGTGACCGGGCACAGTGGTCCTACAGCTTGGTCATCTTGGCGTACGGGCTCAAGATTCGCATTTGCGCCGAGCCGAAATCCACCAGCGCCGCGAATCCGTCCTCGATGCTGATTACCCGGCCGAGACCGTGCACGTCATGTGTAACCTGGTCGCCCGTGGCGAAGTGCTTGGGAGCCGGTGTGACCGGGGCCTTGAAGGGGCTGGTAGGCAAGTGACGCTTCGGTGCAGCACGCTTTGTCATGACTCAGTATGAGCCTACGTGTATCCCGCTCGCTGTGGCCGTCGACACAGATCCGGACGAGAGCAACCGCGTTATGCCACTGACCTGCGGTTTCGAGACTTGGTGAGGCGAAACTCGGCCGCAGGCTCCTTCGCTGACCGTGGCTGATCTCTGTACTTGGCACGGTTGGGGCACGAACCTCAGCCGACGACAGTCAGCCACGATGGTGAGTGCGCCGACCGATCAGGCGCGCGGGCGCTCCAGCCACGCCCACCGGCTGCAGTCAGCTACCGGCTCGTGCCGTCGACCAGAGAAAGCCGCGACGGCCGGCCCGTGGTACCTGACTCGCAAGGCTCTCAGCTTGGGAAGCTGCGGGCATTTGCGGCCGGTTTGCGCGCTGACCTGGGCGAGCGGCCTGGGCGTAGCGTCGTCGGGCAGGGCGGCTTTCACCGTGATTCCCCGCTGTTCGCCGCTCGATCTGGTGCGGTAGTGGTGCGGAGCTGCGGCGTCCAGGAGGTGATCAAGCTGATCACCTCCTTTCCTGGGCCTCCTCCCCGTCCGGGATGCCCGGCTGGTAGCGTCCGGCACCATGTGGGCGCAAGAGATCGTGGCCGGACGACCGGCTTGGCGGCACACCCCTTCCGGAGTGGTCTTCCGGGCTGTTCCCGGTGGGACGTTCCGGATGGGCTTGTCCGACGCGGAACTGGACGCGGTTCGTGCCATCGAGCGAGCCGACGGCGCCGATGACGACCTCGAAGCGTTCTTCGCCGGCGCTGTCCGGGCCCGGCCGGTACGAGAAGTGCGAGTCGAGCCGTTCCTGATCGCCCGGCATCCGCTCACGGTGGCGCAAGTACGGCACTGGCTGCCCGAGTACGAGGACAGCTTCGCCGACTCGGCTTCGAGCACGGCCCGGCTCGAGGACGACTTGGACGACCTGCTGGAGCCGTTGCCCTTCCGGCTGCCCAGCGAGGCGGAGTGGGAGTACGCGGCCCGGGCGGGCACGACTACCCTGACCTTCCGCGGGGACGGGAGGCCGGACGAGGGCCAGGTGCTCGACGACTTCGCCGACGAGGAGCGCACCGCCGCCGCCGAGAACGCCTTCGGGCTGGCGGCGATGGGATCGGCGAACGAGATCTGCGCCGACGTGTGGATCCCGCACTTCACGGACGCGCCGGTGGGCGCACGCCCCCGCACCGGGGACGGACCGCGGGTGGTGCGCGGAGGCGGCGGCGACCTCTATCCGTGGCAGGGCTGCGACGAGTGGCTGCTGTTGCTCTCCGCCACCCGCGACGCGTTCCAGAACTTCACCGCGGTCCGCCCGGTCGCACCCGTGCCAACCAGCCAGGGGTATGCCGAGCACAGGGGCAACACGTAGACAGGCCGCGCCCCGGGGAGTCCGGCACAGCGACAGGTCCCCTACCGGCGGAAAAACTGCGGACAGGCGGCCTGTTCGTGCGGGCTTACTTCTTCTTGCCCTGGGTCTTGCCGGGGATCTTGGTGACCTGCGTTTTCCCTGCTCAGGGGCAGTGGTCCCGTGCGCCTGGTGGTGGTCGCTGGTCGTTGTTGGCCACTGTTGAGCGTCCTCGGACGGCCCAGAGACGGCCCGAGCGGGGGTGTCGAGGGCACCCCTCGATGCGAACTACGGGCGGGGCGGTCGCTGCTGTACAGCAGCCGAGCCGGCGCTTAGAAGATGCGGGCACACCTGGGCGGTCTGGCTCAGTGAGCCCAGGTGCGGCTGTGGTGCGTGCATTCGCCAGCCACGCTCCGGGCCACCTACCGCTTCTGCGCCCTGTAGCGCTTCATCAGCGCAGTGATCCGTGCGTGATCCGCCTGGCCGTTGAGCTCGGCCACGAGATCGTCAGGACACAACTCGTAGAGATCCCCCCACCATCGACGTCCTCGGTTGTCCCAGACCCGGTATCCACCAGGCACGCCTCGGGCGACGTAGCGTCTCCTGCTCACGGTCCCCCTGGTCCGGGCACGTTTCGTGCTGTCTCCATCAGCGAGTCGCCCCCTGCACGACCTAGCGGCCGTCTGGTACAGCCCCCGTCCCGGACTCCGGTGCACATCCTCACCGTGCTGGGTTCTCCCAGGGGTCGTAGCGCTTGAGGGCCGTCTGTTCTGGTAGCCCGAGCCGCTTGGACGCCCGGCGGCGCTCCCGGACTTCTGCAGTCGACCGCGGCCGGTAGCCGGGACCTCCGCAACCGCATGAGTGGAAGGTGAGGCCCGCCCGCAGCGTGGCCCGAAGTGCTTCCCAAGCGTTCTTGTCTCTACGGCGAGGGATGGCAAGGTCGAACCCAGCGTTGATCATCGGGGTGCGGCAGCGCGGGCACGGATGCGCTCGCGGCGGTAGCGGGTTCTGCTTGAACGACGACCGGCAGGCCAGACACACGAAGTGCGGTTTGTAAGGGGTCGCGTATCGGCACATGACGACAGAGTAGAGAGGGTGCCCCGACACGACCACCGCTTTAAGACCGTGTCCTATGTGGTGATCACTCGTTGGGCTGTCCATGGGGCGGGGTACGTGGAGTTGGATTGTTCCGGACGGGTTGTGGGAGATCGCAGAACCGCTGATCCCGCCGTCGAAAGTACGGCCGCAAGGCGGCGGAACGCAGGACACGCCTGATGAGACGCTGTTCGCGGCCATCATCTACGTCCTGGTGAGCGGTTGCGCCTGGCGGTCTTTGCCGCCGTGCTTCGGCATATCGAAGTCGACGGCTCACCGCCGGTTCTTGATCTGGTCGAGAGCCGGCGTGTGGGGCCGGCTGCATGAAGAGATCTTGCACCGGCTCGACGATGCTGACCTGCTGGACGTCTCCCGCGCTGTGCTCGACTCCGCCCACGTCAGAGCGAAAAAGGGGGCGAACACACAGGTCCGAGCCCCGTGGACCGGGGCAAGCCGGGTTCCAAGATGCACGTCCTGTCGGACGCGAACGGACTGCCCCTCCTCGTTGGCCTCTCGGCCGCCAACGTCCACGACAGCCTCGCGCTGAAGCCCATGATCATGGGTCACCAAACGAGACACGACCCCCACCGCGGCCGCCATCTTAAACCTCAGCGGCTGCACGCCGACAAGGCATACGATGTCCCTCACCTGCGGAAATGGTTGCGCGGCAAGCGCATCGGAGTCCGGATCGCGCGCAAGGGCATCGAGTCCAGCGAACGACTCGGACGCCGCAGATGGGTCATCGAGCGAACGATGTCCTGGCTGACCGGCTACCGCCGACTCAACCACCGCTACGAACGCCATCCCCGCAACTACCTGGCATTTCTCGGCCTCGCCGCAGCCATCTGCTGCTACAAACGGCTCGTCCGCCTCACCACATAGGACACGGTCTTAGTGGCACGCGTGTGGCACGACCCCTGAAACGGCTAAGGGCCAGCCTGGGAGGGAAACACTCCTGAGCTGGCCCTTCTGGCTGTGCCCCCGGCAGGATTCGAACCTGCGACACCCGCTTTAGGAGAGCGGTGCTCTATCCCCTGAGCTACGAAGGCGGGGCTTGCGGTCGGTGGGGCCGGAGCTGTGGGTGAGCGGCCGGTCACGCCTGGGCAAGGTGGTGACCGCCGTTGCGGCGGTCCCTGACAGAGTAGCGGATCAGCGCCGTGCGGTGGGGGGAGCCCTGCGGTGCCGGCAGGTGGTTCGGCCGGGACGGGGTGGTCAGGTCAGGGGGACGGGGGTGAAGCGGGAGGCCATGTGGAGGTCCGACTCGATGCGGGCGGCCGTCTCCCGCAGGGCGGGGAGCAGGTGCTCGACGCACTCCTCGCGCGTGTGGCGGGCCGCGTGCATGGCCAGGTTCGCCGCGGCCACCACCGCGCCCGCGCGGTCGCGGACCGGGACGGCGAGCGAGCGCAGGCCCTCCTCCAGTTCCTCGTCCACCAGGGCGTAGCCCGCCGAGCCCACCTCGGGCAGGGGGGCGGGCGGGGCCGCGGCGGTCGGCCGGTCCGCCAGGAGGACGCGGCCGAGGGCCGTGGGGTGGGCCGGCAGGCGTGTGCCCACGGTGATGTTCACGCTCATGATGCGGTTCGTGGTCGCTCGGGCGGTGTACTGGATCTCCTCGCCCGAGGGCGTCAGCACCGCCAGCGACGCCGACTCCTGGACCCGGGCGGCCAGGTCCTCCAGGTGGGGCTGCGCGATGCGGGGCAGCGAGGTCCGGGACAGGGGTGGGAAGCCGAGGGACAGCACCCGGGGTGTGAGGGTGAAGGTGCGCTTGTCCTCCTGCTTGACCAGGCCCAGGTGTTCGTAGGTGATCAGGGCCCTGCGCGCCGTCGCCCGGGCCAGTCCCGTCGCCTTGGCCACCTCCGTCAGGGGCAGGGCGGTCCTGCCCTCGCCGAAAGCCGTCAGGACGGTCAGGCCGCGGGCCAGGGACTCGATGAACTCCCGGCCCAGTTCCTGTTTTGACGCGGCCGTCCAGACCGCCAGGCCGGAAGGCGGCGGTGATGCCTGCGACGGCGGGGCCTCGCTCAGGTCCCGTTCCATCGCCGCGACCGTCGCCCGGAGGCGGGGGAGCAGCGTGTCGTGGAGGTTCTGGGCCGAGTGGCGGCTCGTGTGGCTGACGACGCTGGCCACGCACGCGATCCGGCGGGTGTCCGGGGCGCGTACGGGCACCGAGACCGCGACCAGGCCCGGCTCGATCAGCTGGTCGTCCAGCGCCCAGTCGTCCTGCCGCGCCCGCGCGGTGCGCTGTTCGAAGTCTTCGGGGAGGGGAGCGCCGGACGCTCGCTTCGTGGCGATCGCCGGGGTGTCCTCCCGGCGTGGTACCGCCGGGAAGCCGCTGTCCTCCGGGTCCGCCGCGCGCCGTTCGCGCCAGTGCCGCCAGTCCTCGTCCGTCCACTCCGTCGCGAACAGCGGTCCGGGGGCGGTGCGTTCGGCCGGGAGCAGGTCGCCGATGCGGAAGCTCAGCGACATCGCGCGGCGCCGGGTCGCCTGGTGGATGAAGCGGATGCCGTCGCGGTCGCCGACCGCCAGCGACACCGACTCGTCCAGTTCGTCGGCGAGGGCGTCGGCGCGCGCGTCGAGCAGGGCCGGCAGGCGCAGGGCGGCCAGGTAGGCGTTGCCCAGTTCCATGAGGCGGGGGGTGAGGGTCGCGTCCCGGCCGTCGAGGCGGACGTAGCCCATGCGCGCGAGGGTCGCGGTGATGCGGTCCACCGTGGAACGGGCCAGGCCCGTCGCCCGCTCCAGGCCGCTGAGGCTCAGGGTGCCGCCTGCCTCCGTGAGCTGCCGCAGGACAGCCACCCCGCGGATCAGCGGAGCGACCGCTTCAGAGGGGAGGGGCGCTGCGGGTGCGTGGGCGCGCACGGGTGCGGGGCCCGCCGCAGCTCCGGGTCCGGTGCCGGATCCAGCCCCGGTCCCGCCGTCGGCTCCGGATTCTTCGGCGCCGGCGGCCTCGTCGGTCTCGTCGGCCTCCGTCGTGGTGTTCGCGGGCATCGGTTCTCCGGTACGGCGGTCGCAGCAGGCCTACGGTAGTCCCGGTCTCGTTCCTCGCGGGTTCCCCCACCGGGAGAACTCCTCACCGCGAAGACTCCTCACCGGGAGAACTCCTCACCGGGACTGCGACTCACCGACTCACCGACTCACCGACTCACCGGGAAGAGAAGGACGCACCAAGGCGCCCCCCGGCTCAGCGCCGTGTCACCCGTACCCGGTAGTTCCCCTCGAGGTCCGCTGCCGCGACGGCGATCTGGATACCCCGCTTCGGGTCCTTGAAGGTCTGGCCCGGTACGAAGGCCGCGTCGGAGAGCTCCGCGTGCACGTTGGGGCTGCGGGTGCAGCCGCCGCTGTCGCGGTGGGCGTCGTAGATCTGGATGGGGCCGCGGCCGGTGTCGATGTTCGCGTCGACCTTGTAGATGAGGAGGCCCGGGCGGCACACCATCTCGTCGTTGCCGTCCTGGGTGCGCAGTTCGACGGCGTAGCCGGTGCGGCCGTCGAGGGGGACGAAGACCAGCTTGGGCCCGCCCACGCGGCCCAGCGGCGTCAGCCTGTACTCGGCCGTGCCCCGTTTCGCCGCGCAGCTCACCTGGGTGGCCTCCAGCCAGCCCAGCTTCCACTTGTGCCAGCCGAGCAGGTCGTTGTTGGCCCCCCAGTCCTCGCTCATGATGTCCCAGTGGCCGACGGCGCCTCCGCCCTCGGGCGTGTACAGGTCGGGCAGACCGAAGACGTGGCCGTTCTCGTGGGGCAGGACCCGGTAGCCGGTGCGGTCGTAGGAGCCGGAGCCGTCGTCCTGGCGGGAGTAGACGAAGGAGGCGTTCGCCACCGGGACACCGTCGGCGACGGGGGCGTCCGGGTTGCCGGCGAACGTGACGGACAGGACCGTGTCGAGGGCGGACGGGCCCGCGTTCGGGGTGACCAGGACGTTCAGGAGGTCGTAGTCGCGGAAGTCCACCTTCGGGTCGGCGGCGGAGACGATGTCCTGGACCAGCCTGCGGTAGCCGGGGTCGAACGGGGCGCCGCGTTCTATGCGGTACTCCTTGAACGGCTTGGGCATCCGCAGCCATCGGGGTATCGGGGTCTCGGGGCGGTAGTCCAGGCGGCCGTAGGAGGCGGCGCGGAACCATTCCTGCGTCTGCGGGAAGAACTCGTGGAGGCGGTCGAGCGCGCTGCCCTCCCCGCGGGCGTCGGAGAAGTCGACCATCAGGGTCAGGGCGTGGACGGTGCCGGTCGACCGTGCGTAGCCGCTGAGGGTGGGTATGCCCTCCGACATCTGCACGGCGCGGTGGCCGTTGATCAGACAGGGGCTGAGGGCGGGGGAGCGGGTGAGGTCGGTGGATATCGCACCGGCCGCCCAGGAGCCGGCCCTGAGGTGCCCGGTGCCCGCCGAGGTGCCGACCGCCAGGATCAGCGCGGACACGGAGGCGAGGGCGGCCGCACGGCGCGTGCGTATCCGGGCGCGGCGCGGCTGCGGCTGCATGCATGGACCTTTCGCTCCCAGGCAGCCGCCGGTCTCCGGCTGCACCCTTTCGATCACCCTGTGTCGTGGGTGCGGGGGGCGCGCGCTGAGAGAGACCGATCGTGGGATTCCCGTCCTCCGGCGGGTGGTTCAGGGGTCGTCAGACGTGTGAGGGCGGGGAACGCGGTCGTGTTCACGGGGCACTGCTGGGGCGGTCGGGGGTGGATGGCGGGTGGCGCGGTCCCGGCATCCGGGGGTGTGTCGCAGGTCACATCGGCTCGCTGGTGGATCGGGAAATAACCGGGGACCGATTCCCCGTTTACGCCTGTGTCGAGCGAAACGGGGACTCGGTCCCCGGATCGCGGCAGTCGGGGAGCCGGCAGCCGGGGGGACCCGACGGTCGGGTCGCGGTGGCCGGGAACGAACCCGGAAGTCGCGGCGGCCGGTGTCGGCTGCGGTGGCCCAGGCACTCGGGGGAACCCGGAGGGCTGGAGGCGACCGCGGGGGCTCCTCGCCGGCGTGTCCGACGGTGCACCACCCCGGCGGACAGAGCACGACCCCGACCCCGACCTCGACGACGACCGCACGACGAGCTACGACGAGCTACGACCAGCTACGACAAGACACGACAAGACACGACCGACATCAGGAGGACGCCGTGCAGACGACCGTCACCCCCGTGCCGCGCAAGGTGACCCGGCCGCGTGCCGACGCCCTGCGCAACCGGGAGCGGATCGTCACCGCCGCCCGGGAGATGTTCGTCGAACACGGCCCCGACGTGCCGTTCGACGAGATCGCCCGCCGGGCCGGCGTAGGCAACGCCACGGTGTACCGCAACTTCCCGGACCGCGACGCCCTCGCCCGTGAGGTCGTCTGCTCCGTCATGGACCGGACGGCGGAGGCGGCCGAGCAGGCGCTCGCGGAGACCGGTGACGCCTTCGCGGCCCTGGAGCGCTTCGTGCACACCGCCGCCGACGAGCGGATCAGCGCGCTGTGCCCCATGGTCTCCAGCTCCTTCGACCGGCACCACCCCGACCTGGAAGCGGCCCGGGAAAGGACCGAGCGTCTCGTCGCGGAGGTCATGGACCGCGCCAAGGCGGCCGGGCAGCTCCGGACCGACGTGGGTGTCGGTGACCTGATGCTGGCGGTGGCTCAGCTCAGCCGGCCTCCGGCGGGCACCTGTTGTCCCGGCGTCGACCGCTTCGCCCACCGTCATCTGCAGCTGCTGCTCGACGGGCTGCGGGCTCCGGCCCGCTCCGCCCTGCCGGGCACGGCCGCGACCATGGAGGATCTGCGCCAGGCCTGAGCCGACGATCCCCGCAGGCTTCACCCGTCAGAACCGAGTCCCGCAGGCTTCACCCGTCAGAACCGAGTCCCGCAGGCTTCACCCGTCAGAACACCGGACCACACCCCGGGCGGCCGCCGACGCAGCCGAGCCGCCCCGTTCGCCGACCGTCGCGTCCCGTACGTGGCCCGTTCGGCGGCCGCGGCGCCCCACCGCCGACCGCCGTCGCTCGACCACCCTGACCTCCTTCTCCTTCTTCCGCTCCTTCCTTTCTCTCTTCACCTCTCTTCACCACGCTCTTCTTTCCGTCACGAAGTCCCGAAGTGGGTATCCCCATGTCTGAAACAGCCTCGAAGGCTCCGGCCCAGGCTCTCGGTGCCGCCCCGGACGCCAACCGCTGGAAGGCGCTCGTCTTCATCGCGCTCGCCCAGCTGATGGTCGTCCTGGACGGCACCATCGTGAACATCGCGCTGCCCTCGGCCCAGCAGGACCTGGGCATCTCCGACGGCAACCGCCAGTGGGTCGTCACGGCCTACGCCCTCGCCTTCGGCGGTCTGCTGCTGTTCGGCGGCCGCATCGCCGACCTGTGGGGCCGCAAGCGCGCCTTCGTCACCGGCCTGGCCGGTTTCGCCGCGGCCTCGGCGCTCGGCGGGGCGGCCACGAACGGCGCGATGATGTTCGGCGCCCGCGCCCTGCAGGGCGTCTTCGGTGCCGTCCTGGCGCCGGCCGCGCTGTCCCTGCTGGCCGTGATGTTCAGCGACGCCAAGGAGCGCGCCAAGGCGTTCGGCATCTACGGCGCGATCGCGGGCGGTGGCGGTGCCGTCGGCCTGATCCTCGGCGGTGTCCTCACGGAGTACCTGGACTGGCGCTGGACGTTCTTCGTGAACGCCCCCTTCGCCGTCGTCGCCGCGGCCGGCGCCTACTTCGTCGTCCGTGAGCCGGAGGGCGGCCGCAATCGCTCGCCGCTCGACATCCCGGGCGTGGTGCTGTCCACCCTGGGCCTGGTCGCCCTGGTGTACGGCTTCACGCGCGCCGAGTCCGACGGCTGGGGCGACTCGACGACGATCGGCATGTTCGTCGGGTCCGCCGTCCTGCTGCTCGCCTTCGTCGTCGTCGAGTCGAAGGTCAAGTCCCCGCTGCTCCCGCTGCGCGTGGTGACCGAGCGCAACCGCGGCGGCGTCTACCTCTCCCTGGGCCTGGCGATCATCGCCATGTTCGGCCTGTTCCTCTTCCTGACCTACTACCTGCAGGTCGTGAAGGGCTACTCGCCGGTGACCACGGGCTTCGCCTTCCTGCCCATGGTCGCGGGCATGATCACCGGCTCCACCCAGATCGGCGCCCGCCTGATGACCCGGGTCGCGCCCCGGCTGCTGATGGGCCCCGGCTTCCTGGTCGCGTCCCTCGGCATGCTGCTGCTGACCCAGATGGAGATCGGCTCCTCCTACGCCACGCTGCTGCTGCCGGCGATGCTGCTGCTCGGCCTCGGCATGGGGACCGCGTTCATGCCCGCCATGTCCCTGGCCACCCTCGGGGTCCAGCCGCGTGACGCCGGTGTCGCCTCCGCGATGGTCAACACCTCGCAGCAGGTGGGCGGCGCGATCGGCACGGCCCTGCTGAACACGATCGCCGCCTCCGCGACGACGGCGTACATCAGGGACCACATCGGCGGCGCGGCCTCCAGGCCGCAGCAGCAGCTGGTCCAGCT
Organism: Streptomyces sp. NPDC046831; assembly: GCF_040645305.1. Lineage (NCBI taxonomy): Bacteria > Bacillati > Actinomycetota > Actinomycetes > Kitasatosporales > Streptomycetaceae > Streptomyces > Streptomyces sp. NPDC046831. The sequence continues at coordinate 64,488 of NZ_JBEYXZ010000030.1, forward strand.
GCAGGGCATGGTGAACGGCTACACCAGCGCCATCTGGTTCGCCGTCGGCATCCTGGTCGTGGCCGCCGCCATCGCGCTGACCCTGGTCAACGCCGGGCGCCCGGGCGGCGCCACCGTGGCAGGCTCCCGCGCCGGGACCGGTGAGGGCGTCGAGGACGAGGTGCCGGTGCCGGTCGTCGCCCACTGACCCGCACGGCCCACCCCTTCGGGCCACCGCGTACGTCCACGGCCTCCCCGGGTTGGCGGGGCGCCCGTGGACGTACGTCTTTTACGGACCCGTTCTCGTTCCGCGGTGTCTCACGGACCCGTTCAGGTTCCCGGCCCGAGCTCGCCGGCGGGGCGCCCGGCGGGCCGCCGGCTCAGCGGAGCCAGGGCAGGTCCGCGCCCGCCTCGTTCGGCTGGAGTCCCTCGGCGACGATCTGCATGATCTCGCCGAGGGACTTCTGCTGTTCGGGGCTGAGCCGCTCGAACAGTGCCTGCCGCACGGCGGCCACGTGCCCCGGCGCGGTGCGCCGCAGCACCTCCCGGCCCTCCTCGGTCAGCACCGCGAACTGGCCCCGCTTGTCCGAGGGACAGTCCTCGCGGCGGACCCAGCCGTTCCGCTCCAGGCGCGCGACGGCGTGGGAGAGACGCGAGCGGGTGATCTTGGCGTTCATGGCCAGCTCGGTCATCCGCAGCCGGCGGTCCGGCGCCTCGGCGAGCTGCACGAGGAGGCCGTAGTAGATGTGCGGCATGCCCGCGTCACGCTGCAGCTGACGGTCGAGGTGGTCCTCGAGAAGGGTGGTGGCGTGCAGGTACGAGCGCCAGATCCGCTGCTCGTCCGCGGTGAGCCAGCGGTGGTCCTCGGCGGGTCCGGAGTCGGTCGCGGATGCGGGTGCCGTGTTCATGTAGTCCACTGTACGAGCCAATCCTTGAACCTTAAACAAGTGGGGCGTAGGGTGGGCGGTGAGCACTTTAGAGTTCAAGTAACAGGTCACGCAGTCAGGACTTCGCGCACGCGCTCGCCTTCCTCGTCTCGTCGTGCCGTCCGCGTCCGACGTGCCGCCGGCGCCCGGTGAGCTGCTTGTGCAGACACGCTCGCCGGGTCCGAGCCGCCCGGCCCGCCAGGCCAGGCCCACCGGGCCAGGACCGGAGGCGCTCGCCGTGCCCGGCGGGGCTGGCGCACACGGCGGAGGCAGGCGCTGTCCGCGTCGTCCGCCGCCGTCCGGAAGGAGCCGCCGTCATGTCCGCCGCCACCGAGGAGCGCACGCCCGTCGAAGGACGTATGCCCGCCCTCTATCTCAGTCATGGTGCCCCGCCGCTCGCGGACGACCCGGTCTGGCCCGGTCAGCTCGCCGCGTGGTCCGCGGGCCTGCCCCGCCCCCGGGCGATCCTCGTCGTCTCCGCCCACTGGGAGGAGGCCCCGCTCGCCCTCGGCGCCACGCAGACGGTCCCGCTCGTGTACGACTTCTGGGGCTTCCCGGAGCACTACTACCAGGTGCGGTACGAGGCCCCCGGCGCCCCCGGGCTCGCCGACAGCGTCCGCAAGTTGCTGCGGGCGCCCGGCATGCCGGTCCAGGACGTCCCCGACCGCGGCCTCGACCACGGCGCCTACGTCCCGCTCGTCGAGATGTTCCCCGCCGCCGACGTGCCCGTCCTGCAGGTCTCCCTGCCGACCCTCGACCCGGGCAGGCTCATGGACATCGGCCGCCGGCTCGCCCCGCTGCGGGACGAGGGCGTGCTGATCGTCGGCTCGGGCTTCTTCACGCACAACCTGGCGGCCCTGCGGCACGTCGGGCAGGGGGTGCCGAGCTGGTCCTCCGAGTTCGACGACTGGGGCCGGCGGGCTCTGGAGGCCCGGAACTGGGACGCCCTGCTGGACTTCCTGAACAAGGCCCCGGCCGGACGCTACGCCCATCCGCGCACCGAGCACTTCGCCCCGCTGTTCGTGACCATGGGCGCGGCCGAGGCGGGCGGCGAGCTCGACACGCAGAGGTCCGTGATCGACGGCTTCTGGATGGGAATGGCCAAGCGGTCCGTGCAGTTCGGATGAGGGTCCGGCCGTGCGGTGGCGCGGCGGCGTGGGGCGCGGACGTGGAAGGCCGGCGAACCCCCTGAGAGTCCGGGCGTGAGGCAACCTCCTGCCGACGCGGCCCGTCCTTGAGGGGGAGAGTGGCCCGCGCGGCCCTCTCCCCGGCGCCGAAGGTGACGCCAATGGTGTGACGCGCATCGCACGGGCGGCGCACCGGCGGTGCGGGCGGGCGCCGCGCGAAACTTTCGCCCCCTGTCTGACCTGGGCCTCCGTGGGTACTCCACCGGCGGAGGACCGAAGTGCGGGGCAGGATACTGCATGATCAGAAAAATGGAGGGGCGGGTTGGGAATGTTGTCCGGATTCCAGTCGTTGTTTCCATCGGATGCCGGGCACCCGAGAAGAGTTCCCGCAGGAGTTCTTCAAACAGTGCAGAGCGTTCCAAGGACCACCCGCTGACCCACCATCGCAAGGGAGCACGCATGGCAACCCGTGCCGTCGCCCGTCGTAAGTCCGCCGTCGGCGAGACGGCCGACGCGGCAAGCAGTGTTCGCGCCCATGGCGGCGAGATCGCCGATCGCGACCTGGTCGGCATGTACCTCGACGAGATCGCGCGCACACCGCTGCTCGATGCCGCCAAGGAGGTCGAGCTGTCCCAGGTCATCGAGGCGGGTGTCTTCGCACGGCAGATCCTCGACGGCTACGCGGAGCCCGCGACGGACGCCTCCCGCGAGGAGCTGGAGGCGCTGGTCGCGGAGGGGGAGCGCGCCAAGGACGTGTTCATCCGCTCCAACCTCCGCCTGGTCGTCGCCGTCGCCCGCCGCTACCCGCGCAGTGGCCTGCCCCTGCTGGACCTGATCCAGGAGGGCAACGCCGGCCTGGTGCGCGCGGTGGAGAAGTTCGACTACCGCAAGGGCTTCAAGTTCTCGACGTACGCGACGTGGTGGATCCGCCAGGCGATCACGCGGTCGATAGCGGACCAGTCCCGGACGATTCGCCTCCCCGTCCACCTGGTGGAGGAGCTGGGCCGCATCCGCCGGGTGCAGCGCGAGTTCAACCGTGAGCACGGCCGCGAGCCGGAGCCCGCGGAGATCGCCGCCGAGCTCGGCTCGTCGCCCGAGCGGGTCAGCGACGTGCTCGACTGGGCGCGCGACCCGGTGTCGCTGAACATGGCGGTGGACGACGAGGGTGAGACCCAGTTCGGCGACCTCCTGGAGGACACCTCCGCGGTGTCGCCCGAGCAGTCGGTGCTCACGCTGCTGCGCAGCGAGGAGCTGGACGACCTCATCGGCCGCCTGGACCAGCGCACGGCGTCCATCATCAAGATGCGGTACGGCATCGAGGACGGCCGCGAGCGCACGCTGACCGAGGTCGGCAAGGAGCACGGCCTGACGCGCGAGCGCATCCGCCAGATCGAGAAGCACGCGCTGCTGGAGCTGAAGAAGCTGGCCCGCGACACCGGCTTCGACGCGGCGGCGTGACGACGGCGACGGCTCCGTCCGTGGTTACGTCGACAGGCGCTGGATCGCCCGGACGAACCGCGACCGCGGTGAGCGCGCCGGCTGTCCGGAGCGGTGAACGACGCGGATCACCGAATCGGTGACCGGCCCGGCGCGCCCGTTGCCGGATCGGTGAGGCGGCGCGCCCGTCGCCGGACCGGCGAGCTGCGCGGGTCGTCCGGGGCGCTGAGCGGCGTACGGCTCCCCGAACCGCGCACGCCGGGTGGCCGAAGTGCGCGCGAACAATGGCGCTGACGCATCGCTTCAACCGACAGGGCCCCGGGAAAAACCGTTCCGGGCCCGGGAGTCCGGGGCCGGAAGCATCCCTTCCGGACCCTCCATACCTCGTCCCGACGCACTCCCCCCGGCGTCGGGACCTTCCCAGCCGGGCTTCGGCGCCTCCCCCCGGGCGTCCGGAGCCCGGCTCACGTCTGCTCCGGGGCGGTACATGGCTGAACGACGGGGCACCCCGAACCTGAACCCCGGGGTGGCCCGCCAGATGGCAGATTCTGCCACAGCGGCATAGCCTGCCGATGTGAGCAGTCCCACCCCCCGACCGCATTCCCTCACCGAGCGCCGCAAGGCGGCGACCCGCATGGAGATCGCCCGCGCGGCGGCCCGGCTGTTCGTCACCCGTGGCCTGCGGGCGACGCGGGCTGAGGACATCGCCCAGGCCGCCGGCATCGCCCCGCGCACCTTCTACCGGTACTTCGCCACCAAGGAAGAGGCCGTCTCCCCGCTCTACGCCGCCGGTGCCGAGCGCTGGCAGCAGGCGGTGCGCGAGGCACCCGCCGGGCTGTCCGTGCCGCAGGCCCTGGAACACGCGGTGCGCCACACCCTGACGCCGGGCGCCGGAGTGTCGGCAGCGTCCTGGGAGTGGGTCCGCACGCTGATCCGCCTGGCGGACGCGCATCCGGCGGTGCGGAAGGTGTGGGCCGAGGTCTGGCTGGCGTCGGAGCGGACACTGGCGGACGTCCTGGTGGAGCGGGCCGACAACGTTGCCGAGGAGGGTGTCGTCGGGGAGAGCGCCGGAAGCGGGGCGAGGGTGGCCGGGGAGGGCGCCGGAAGCGGGGAGAGTGTCGTCGGGGAGGGCGCCGGAAGCGGGGAGAGTGTCGTCGGGGAGGGCGCCGGAAGCGGGGAGAGGGATTCCGGGGGAGACGGCGCGTCGGTGGACTTCCGTTTCGCCGCGGCCGTGGCGAGTGCGGCGGTACGGGTGGCGGTCGGCGAGTGGGCCGCGACGGACGCGCCGCCGGACGGGCCGGAGGGGCCGGTGAGCCTGGCGCTGCGGAATCTGGCGGCCCTGAGGGACTTCCCCTGGGAGCCGCGCTGACGTCGGCCTCAGCCGCCCCGCGGCGCCCGCGCCGCCGCACTGGTCATGTCGTCGTGACGGCGTGGGCAGGGCCTGATCTCCGAGGGCGCGATCCTGGGTCGCCGCGGCCGACCCGCTGCGCGTCACCCCGGCGGCCATGGCGGGCGGCGCTTTGCCGGGCCGTCGCGCAGGGCCGCACCCTTGGGTCCTCGCTCCTTTGCGGTGCTGTGAGTGGTTCACGGCACCTGCGAGATGCGTCACGGTCCGGGGCTGTCGTCCCGGGCCGTGGTGTGTACTGGAGAGCATGCCTGAGCACGTCTCGATCCTGATGTGGATGGGCGTGGCCGTCCCAGCCGCGCTGACCGCCGCCTGCGTGATCCAACTGGTCCGCATCCGCCGCCGCAGCCGCCACGAGACGGCTCAGTGGCGGGCGGCCTCCGCGCTCGCCACGGTGCCGGCCCAGCCCCGGACGCCGTCCGGTCTCCAGCCCGCGTCCGGCCCGCGGCGGGAGTCCGTCGCGCTGACCCCGGCGGAGGAGGACGCGTTCGCGGGGCTGGTGCGCCGACTGAACGACGGCTCCTAGCCAGTTCCTGTCGGCCCGAGCAGACGCGCCAGCGGGGCCGGGCTGATCCGCACGACGGTCCGGATCCTCAGGTGACCTGCGCGGCCCGCCGCTCCATCGCGTCCCGCGCCGCCTTCTCGGTCGCGTACACCTCGCACATGTGCCGCCCGTCCGGGGTCGCCGTGTGCTCCACCTCCCACAGGGAGACCTCCCGGCCGTCCCGCAGCAGGAAGGCGTGCTCGTAGAGCGAGAAGCACAGCGCGGCGCGCCCGGCCCGGCAGGGACGGCCGAAGGCCTGGGTGATCTGGTGCGCGGACGCCGTCGTCAGCAGGGCGGCGATGTCCGCGCCGGGACGGTCCGGGTTCTCCGCCCGCCGCAGCAGCCGGCGCGCGTGGTCGGCCGAGTCGTCGGAGACGTACCTGTGCCGCGTCTCGGGGACCGGGGACAGCTGCACCAGCACCGGCAGCTCGAAGTCGGGCGCGTCCGCCGGCAGCGGCAGCCGGGCCGTGGCGGCGCGCACCTCCTCCTCGTCGAGGTACACCTCGTGCTGCGTCTCGCCGCCGGGCGTGGTGTTGTGCACCAGCTCCCACAGCGTCAGCGCCGAGCCGTCGCTGAGCAGCCACGTGTGGCGGTAGGTCTCGCGGTGCAGCCCCGAGCTGTGGTGCGCGGAGTGCAGCGAGCCGTCGTACACCAGTGCGCAGTCGAGCCGCCGTATCGTCTCGTCGGGCAGCTCGAAGGAGTTCAGGGCGCGGCCGAGGAGCCGCGCGAGGTGCTCCTCCGGAGACTCGGGCGACTCGCGTGGTTCGTACGCTGCCGTCTCGTACGGAACGCTCAAGGCATCTCCCGGCGTTGCTGCATGTCACCTTGTGGGTGCATACCGTAGCCCCTCGGTCGGACATCATGTCCGGGAACCGAGAAAACGTCCTTGGGAAAACGGCCGGGCCGCGCGAGATGTTCCCGCGCGGCCCGTCGATCCGTCAAAAACCACTGCTCACCGAGGGTTGGACGCTCAGACGGCGCTTCCGGCGACCCACTCGTCCCAGGACATGTTCCAGCCGTTGAGGCCGTTGTCCGGCGCCACCGTCCGGTCGGGGGAGTTCCTGACCACCACGACGTCCCCGACGAGCGAGTGGTCGTAGAACCACTTGGCGCTGGTGTCGCCCTGCGCGCCCCGTACGTCGGCGAGGCCCACGCAGCCGTGGCTGGTGCCCGCGCGTCCGAAGGGCGGGTTGCCGCGGTCGTACCAGTAGTTGCCGTGGACGAACGTGCCCGAGGCCGTCAGGCGCATCGCGTGCGGCACGTCCGCGATGTCGTACTCGCCGCCGAAGCCGACCGTCGAGCCGTTCATCCGCGTCTGCACGAACTTCTCGGAGATCACCATCCGGCCGTTGTACGTGCTGTTCCGCGCGCTGCCTGCCGAGATCGGCACCGTCCGCAGCGTCCGCCCGTCCCGCACGACCGTCATCGTCTGCGTGCCGGCGTCGACCGTGGAGACCTGCGAGCGGCCGACCGTGAAGGTGACCGTCTTCCGCTGCACGCCGCGGACGCCGTTCGCGCCCTGGACCCCGTCCAGGTCGATCCTCGTCGTGACCTTGGAGCCGGCCTTCCAGTACTCCTCGGGCCGGAAATCGAGACGCCGCGCGCCGAACCAGTGGCCGACCACCTTCTGCCCGCTGCTGGAGGTGACCGTGATGTGCGACTGCACCGCCTTCCTGTCGCTGATCGCCTTGTCGAAAGTGAACGAGACCGGCATGCCGACGCCTACCGTCGCGCCGTTGTCCGGCGTGTAGGTCCCGATGAAGCTGTCGGCCGGGGTGACGGTGGTGAAGACGGAACGGGCGGAGACCGGGCGTCCGTTCGCGTCCTTCGCGGTGGCCGACAGCGTGTACCTCGTCCCCCGCTCCAACTGCCGGGACGGCTTCCAGCTGGTGCCGTCCGCCGACACCGAGCCCGGCACGGCCTGTCCGGACTCGGCCGCCGTCATCGTCACCCCGGTCAGCCTGCCCCGGCTGACTCTCACCCCGGTCGCGTTGATCGACGCGCCGGTGGATCCGTTGCCGGCCGAGATGGTGATCTTCGCCGCGGACGTCCTGGTGGAGGACGTGCCGCCGCCCCTGCTGTCGTCGGCCTTGGCGTCGCCGCCGCATCCGGTGAGGGTGAGGGCGCCGACCATCAGGGCGGCACAGGCCCCCAGGACGCGCCGCGCGGTCGTGTCCGGCGTGATCACGGGCTGCTCCAGGTTCGTGTGGGTGCGTGGTTCGCTGCGATGCGTGGAGAGAGAGGGAGCGGCCGCCGGGGCAGGTTCCCCCGGGCACGACACAGCGACAGCACGTGACACAACCGGGACAATCGCCGACCGCGCGAGACACAACGGGCCCCCGCGAGGCGGCCGTTGCAGCCCGCCGCCCGGTCGCGGCCGGCCTGTCGTGAAGCCGGACCCCCGCGCTACGGCGTCCCGTACAGCTCCTCGTACGCCGGCCACACCCCGCCCGGCCCGTCCACCGACTCGGCGGCCCGCACGGCGCGCACGATCGCCCGGGTCACCAGGTCCGCGCCCGCGGCCAGGACGTCGTTGAGGGCGAGCGGATCGTCCGTGCGGAGCGGACGGGCCCCGGTGGCCAGGGCGAAGACCGTGTCGCCGTCGTTGAGCAGGTGCACCGGCCGCACGGCGCGTGCGATGCCGTCGTGCGCCGTCCCGGCCACCTTCTGTGCCTGCGCCTTCGACAGGTCCGCGTCGGTGGCGACCACCGCGAGCGTGGTGTTCATCGGAGGCCGCTCGTGCGTGGCGGCGGCCTCGGCGAGCCGCCGCCGGGCCGCCTCGTGGACGCGCCGGTCCGGGCGGTCGAGGCGGCCCTGGAGCAACTCCCCGTAGAGCACGCCCGTCTCCGGGTCCATCGCCGACCCCGCGGCGTTGGCCACGACCAGCGCCGCCACCGTGATCCCCGAGTCGAGCACCGTGCTCGCGGTGCCCACCCCGCCCTTGAGCGCTCCCACGGTCGCCCCCGTGCCGGCGCCCACACAGCCTTCCGGCACCCGGGCTCCCGGTGCGCTCGCCGCGGCGGCCTCCACCGCGGCGCGCCCGGTGGCCGCGTCCGGCCGGGCCCGGAAGTCACCGCCCCGCCCCAGGTCGAACACGCACGCGGCGGGCACCACCGGCACGACGTGCGCCGGATCCGGGCCGACCCGTACGCCGCGGCCCCGCTCCTCCAGCCAGGCCATCACCCCGGACGCCGCGTCGAGCCCGTACGCGCTGCCGCCGGTCAGGACGACGGCCTCGACCGTGCGCACCAGGTTCCGCGGGTCGAGCGCGTCGGTCTCCTTGGTGCCGGGCCCGCCGCCGCGCACGTCGACGGCGGCCACGGCGCCGCCCTCCGGCGCGAGCACCACGGTGGTGCCCGTCAGCCGGCCGTCGCCGGTGCGCGTCGCGTGCCCCACCCGCAGGCCGGGGACGTCCGTCAGAGCGTCCACTGTCATGGCGTTCAGTCTCCCCGGGCCCGGCGGGCTTCACGTGCCGCTACGCCAGGCGCGGCCGGCGATCCCACCGCCGCCGGGCCCACCGGTCACCCGTGCCGGGGCCGTAGTCTGGACGGTATGAGTACCGCCCCCGCACCGCGCGACCCGAAGAACGTGATCGACTTCGACGATCCGTTGGACCGGCAGTCCTCGGACGACACCGACCGCGGGTGGGGCGAGTCGGCGGACGGCGACAGCGCCGGCGATCTCAGGCGCTTCCTCGAAGAGAAGCCGCCCCACCACCTCTGAGCGGCGTGGCCGGGCCGGCGGGCGGCGCACACGGCGGGCGCTCGCCGGGGCCCACCGGTCCTCCCGCTCGCCGGGTCCTCCCGGCCCGCACCGCTCGGCCGGCATCCGCCCGCTCTCAGCGTGCGCCCGGGCCCGCACTCCGCGCCTGCTCGCCCGGGCCCGCGCTGTGTGCCTGCTCGCCGGGGCCGGCGGTCCGCTGTGCGACCAGGGCGTCGCGGATCTCCTTGAGCACCTCCAGCTCGGTCACCTGGACGACCTCGTGCGTGCCCTCGCGCGCCTTCCTCCGGGCCTCCTGCCGCGCCAGGAAGCGGGCCATGGGCAGCACCATCAGGAAGTAGACCACCGCCGCGGTGATCACGAACTGCAGTGTGGCACCGAGGACGGATCCCCACAGTATGCGGATGCCCTCGTCGCCCTTGCACGCGTGGCTCAGGCACGAGCTGTAGTGGTCGAGGTTCTTGGTGCCGATCGCTCCGACGACCGGATTGATCACACCCTTCACCACCGAGTTGACGATGTTGCTGAAGGCCGCGCCGACGACCACCGCGACCGCCAGATCGACGACGTTCCCGCGCATCAGGAAGGCCCTGAAGCCCTCCCAGACGCTCGGTTCCTTCTTCTCGCTCACCTCGGGGTCCTCCTCGGGCGCACACATCGCGGAACAAGCAGCTCCGCAACCTACGGCTCATCCCAGCGTCACCGCCAGCCGGGCCGTCGCGCCGGCCCCGGCCAGGCGGGCCGCGGTGGAGCGCGGCACCGACAGCACGACCAGTGCTCCGCTTCCCTCCGGGCCGTCCACGGGCTCCGGGACCTTCGTCACCCGCGCTCCGTGCGCGACCACGCGGGCGTCGCCGCCCGCCGCCGGGTCCTCCGCGGCGATGACGTCGACCCGGTCGCCGGGCCGCAGCAGCCGGACGGTCGCCGCGTCGGCGATCCGTACCGGTGCGGCCACCACCGCCGGCCGGGGACGCTCCCGCTCCCTCGCGCGGTCGGCCGCCGGCGGATGTCCCCGGGCGTGCGTCCCGCTGGGGGAGCGGGCCTCGCCCCGTGGCCCCGCCGCCACGAGCGCGGCCGCCGTGACGGCGAGCCCCGCGGCCACCGCCCGCCTCCGGTGCCCTGCGAGCCGGCGCAGCGCGTACCGCCCGCCGCGCACCCGCACCGGAGCGAAGTGGGGCACCTCGCAGGTCGGGGGCGCGTCGGTGCCGGGGGGACTCGGCGGCGAGACGGGAGACGCAGGCGAGGCGGAGGACGGAGACGAGGCGGGAGGCGGGGGTGAGACGGGGGGCGGCCAGGAGGCGGGATACGCCCACGAGGGCGAAGGCCGCGACCAGGAGGGAGTCGCGGAGGGCCCGCGTCGACGCGAGGCCCCGGATGGACCCACCCGGGGCGGCGGACCAGGAGGCGCGGCCATCCCGGGCCGGGCGGCCCCCGACCCGGCCACCCGGGACGGGGGAGCAGCAGGCGCAGCCATTCCGAACGGGGGAGCAGCGGGCGCAGCCAGCCGGGGCGGCGGTCCGGCAGACGTCGGCCGGCCCGAGACGTTCGGGTGTCCGGCCTGCCGTCCGGCGGCAAGTGCGTCAGCGGCCGTGCGCTGCGGTGCGGCCACCCGGGGCGGCCGACCGGCAGGCGCTGCCGCCCGAGGCGGGGAAGCAGAATGCGGAGCCACCGGAGGCCGGGGCGGGGGAGCCGCCCGGGGCGGGGAGAACGGCGCGAACACCAGGCGCCGGGGAACGGTGGGGAACGGGGGCACGGACGTCGGAGCGGAGAACGACCCCGACGGCGCGGAGGACGACGACGGAAGGGAAGTCGACACGGACGACGACGGAAGGGAAGTCGACACGGACGACGACGCGGACGACGGAAGAGGAGACGACGCGGACGACGGCAGGGACGACGGCACGGACACGCTGGACCACCACCTGGGACGTGGAATCGGCTTGCCACGCCACGATGCGCCATCCCGCTCCCGCCCGCTGGAGCCCGTGTGCTACTCGCGGGTTGTGGACAACTGCCCCACCCGAACGTGCCCCTCCCCTCCGCCCCGCGCACCAGGGGCTGAGGCGGAAGACCGATGGCAGCGGCCCGGCGCCCAGCGGAACGTGCCCCTCCGCCCCGCACACGACGGGCTGGGGCGGAAGACCGATGGCAGCGGCCCGGCGCCCACCGGAACGTGCCCCCGCCCCCCACACCACGCACGGGCCGGGCCGGGCCGGACGAAGAACGGCGAAGACCCGGCGCCGACTACGGCAGCGGGAACCCCGGATCCATTCCCCCGAGCGCGTTCGCGCACAGGCAGTCCCGCTCCCCGGTGGACGGCAGCGCGGCCACCGCGTCGAAGAGGACGCCCCGCAGCCGTTCCACATTGGCCGCGAACACCCGCAGCACCTCGTCGTGCGAGACGCCCTCACCGGTATCGGCGCCCGCGTCCAGGTCGGTGACCAGCGTCAGTGACGTGTAGCAGAGCTCCAGTTCCCGGGCGAGGGCCGCCTCCGGATGGCCGGTCATGCCCACCACCGACCAGCCCTGCGCCTGGTGCCACAACGATTCGGCACGGGTCGAGAAGCGCGGCCCCTCCACCACGACGAGCGTGCCGCCGTCGACGGCCTCCCAGTCCTGTCCGCGCGCGGCCTTCAGCGCCGCCGCCCGGCCGGTGGGGCAGTAGGGGTCCGCCAGGGAGACGTGCACGACGTCGGGCACCGTGCCGTCCGGGAGCGGCAGCCCGTCGAAGAACGTCTGCACCCGGGACTTGGTGCGGTCGACGAACTGGTCGGGCACCAGCAGCGTGCCGGGCCCGTACTCGGGGCGCAGGCCGCCGACCGCGCAGGGGCCGAGGACCTGGCGGACGCCGACGGAGCGCAGCGCCCACAGGTTGGCGCGGTAGTTGATCCGGTGCGGCGGCAGGTGGTGGCCGCGGCCGTGCCGGGGCAGGAAGGCGACCCGGCGGCCGGCGACCTCACCCAGGAACAGGGAGTCGCTGGGCGCCCCGTAGGGCGTGTCCACCTGGACCTCGGTCACGTCGTCGAGGAACGAGTAGAAGCCGCTGCCGCCGATTACACCGATCTCTGCGTTCGCCATGCCCTGCACAGTAGTCGCGGTGGCGGAACGCCGAGGACCCCGCCGTCGGTGACGGCAGGGTCCCGGGGGAGAAGGGTCAGGCGGCGGAGGTGCCGGCCGAGCTCGTGGACGAGGACGAGCCCGAGCCCGACGAGGAGGACGAGGACGAGGACGAGCCCGAGCCCGAGCCCGACGACTTCGACGAGGACGACGCCGGGCTGCTGCTCGACGAGGAGCCGCGGCTGTCGTTGCGGTAGAAGCCGGAGCCCTTGAAGACGATGCCGACCGCGGAGAAAACCTTCTTCAGGCGGCCACCGCAGTGGGGGCAGTCGGTCAGGGCGTCGTCGGTGAACTTCTGCACCGCCTCGAGGCCCTCGCCGCACTCGGTGCACTGGTACTGGTAGGTCGGCACTGTCTTCCTCCTGGCACTCTCACTCGATGAGTGCTAACGACGATCCATAGTGACGTATTCCTCGGCGTCAGTCCACCGAGACGGGAGCGCGGTGACCGACGCCACGCGCGACGGTCCGGCCGCCCGGCCGCGTGGACAGGCGCGAGCGCAGGGTCACCAGGGTGACGAGCGCGAGCACCGTACCGCCCATCGGGACCAGGAATCCCGCGCCGTCCCACAGGCGGTCCTCGAACTGCCCCGCGACGGTGACGGCCGCCGCCTGGCCGAGGGCGACCGCGCCCGTGAGCCAGGTGAAGGCCTCGGTGCGGGCGCCGGCCGCGACCAGTCCCTCCACCAGCGTGTAGCCGGTGATCAGGGAGGGCGCGATGCACATGCCGACGAGCAGGCCGAGGGCGGCGAGCAGGAGCACCGAGTGGGCGGTCCACAGGGCGGACGCGGCCACGGCGAGGGCCGTGTAGCCGACGAGGAGGCGCCGCTGGGGCGCAAGGCGCCAGGCGACGGCGCCGCACACGACGCCGGAGAGCATGTTGCCCGCCGCGAAGATCCCGTACAGGACGCCGCTGAGGCCGGGCTCGCCGATCGACTCGGTCAACGCGGCCAGCGAGACCTGCAGGCCGCCGAAGACCGAGCCGATGCCCAGGAAGGTCACGACGAGCACGCGCACGCCGGGGACACGCAGGGCGGAGGCGTGCTCCACGCGCGCCTGCCCGTCGGCGGAGACGGGCGGCTGGGTGCCTTTGCGGGCGGCGAACAGCAGGCCGCCGACCAGGGTCAGCGCGGCCTCCGTGACCAGGCCCACGGCCGGTGCCACGCCGGTGCACAGGGCGGTCGCCAGCAGTGGCCCGACGACGAAGGTCAGCTCGTCCGTGACGGACTCGAAGGCCGCCGCGGTCGTCATCAAGGGCGAGTCCTTGAGGACGACGCCCCAGCGGGCCCGCACCATGGGCCCGACCTGCGGGACGGAGGCGCCGGTCGGTACGGCCGCCGCGAACAGGGCCCACAGCGGGGCGTGCGCCAGGGCGAGCGCGGTCAGCGTCAGCGCCGCCGCGGCGTGCACCAGGACGCCGGGGACCAGCACGGCGCGCTGCCCGCGGCGGTCGGCGAGGCGTCCGCTGAAGGGCGCGAACAGGGCCATCGACACACCCGTGACGGCGGCGGTGGCGCCCGCGGCTCCGTAGCTGCCGGTGGTGTGCTGCACGAGCAGCACGATGGAGAGGGTGAGCATCGCGAACGGCTGGCGTGCCGCGAAGCCGGGGAGCAGGAACGTCCAGGCGCCGCGGGTGCGCAGCAGCTGTCCGTATCCCGGGCGGGAGGAGGCCGTCGAGTTCTTCTCCGCTTCGGAGGTGACCGTGGATGCCACGGCCCGTGCCTTTCTGCCGCCTGGTAGCGCCGCCCGCTGAGGTCCGGGTGGCGCCGAGAGCTGTCCTCTTGCGCGGACTGCGGTAGATGCCGGCACCCACGCGGGGGGCGACCCGGCCGCCATACGGTCGCGCCAGCTCTGCGTCAGGCAGAGTTGGTTCGATCAAGGTGCGCCTTCATCGTACAGGGCACACGGGTCGCAGCCCTGTGAAAGTCGGCACCGCGGTGGCTGCCAACCTGTGAATGCGAGGGGTGCGAAACGTGAGAAATGCCCGCACAACGGCTCCGTCGGCCCGCCCGTGCCTCCGCCCGTACGGCGTGCCCTACGACGTGCGCCCCTGCGACGCGCCGCCCGCCCCCTCGTCGTCGCCCCCGGTGCCGAGCCACCCGGCGAGCTTGCCGCCGCGGCCGACGGCGCGCAGGCGTCGTTCCGCCGCGTCGCGCACGGGGTCGGTGGCGACCACGAGGAGTTCGTCGCCGCGCCGCAGCACCGTCGAGGGCAGCGGGACGAACGACTCCCCCTCCCGCACGACGAGGGTGACCGCGGACCCGGCCGGCAGCCGCAGCTCGTTGATCTCCACGCCGTGCATCCGCGACCCCTCGGGGATCACGACGGACAGCAGGTGGCCGCTCAGCCGTTCCAGCGGTGCCGACTCGATGCCGAGGTCGGTGGCCTCGCTGCCCCGGCCCAGGCGCAGCGTGCGGGCCAGCCACGGCAGGGTCGGGCCCTGGATGACGGTGTAGGCGACGACCAGGACGAAGACGATGTTGAAGATGCGGTGGCTGGCGTCGACGCCGTTCACCATCGGGATCGTCGCCAGGATGATGGGGACGGCGCCGCGCAGCCCGGCCCAGGACATCAGGATCTGCTCCTGCCACGGCACCCGGAACGGCAGCAGGCTGGCCACCACGCTCAGTGGCCGGGCCACCATGGTCAGCACCAGGCCGATGACGAGGGCGGGCCAGATGTCGTCGCCCAGCTCGTGCGGCGTGACCAGCAGGCCGAGCAGGACGAACATGCCGATCTGGGCGATCCAGCCGAGCCCCTCGGCGAAGCCGCGCGTGGCGGGCCAGTGCGGCAGCCGGGCGTTGCCGAGCACCATCGAGGCGAGGTAGACGGCCAGGAAGCCGCTGCCGTGCGCCAGGGCGCCGCCCGCGTACGCCGCGACCGCGATGGCCATCACGGCGATGGGGTAGAGGCCGGAGGCGGGCAGGGCCACGCGCCGCAGGCTCAGGGCGCCCAGCCGGCCCACCGCGAGGCCGACGGCGGCGCCGATGGCGAGCTCCAGCGCTATCTCACCGAGCAGCACGTACCAGTGTTCGATCGGACCGGCCGTGGAGAAGGCGACGACCAGGATGACCACCGGGGCGTCGTTGAAGCCGGACTCGGCCTCCAGGGTGGCCGCCACGCGCGGGGGCAGGGGGACCCTGCGCAGGACGGAGAAGACGGCCGCCGCGTCCGTGGACGACACCACCGCTCCGACGATGAGCGCCTGCCGCCACTCCAGCCCGCTGAGGTAGTGCGCGCCGGCCGCCGTGACCCCGACGCTCACCGCGACCCCGGCTGTCGCCAGCACGGAGGCGGCCGGCAGGACCGGCCGGATCTGTTCCCACTTCGTGCCGAGGCCGCCTTCGGCCAGGATGATCACCAGGGCTGCGTAGCCGATGACCTGGGTCAGCTGGGCGTTGTCGAAGTGGATGTGGCCGAGGCCGTCCTGCCCCATCACGACGCCCATGCCGAGGTAGACGAGCAGGCTGGGCAGCCCGCTGCGCGAGGAGATGCGGACCGCGGCGACGGCGACGAGCAGGACGAGCGAGCAGGCCAGCAGGAGCTGGTTGAGGTGGTGGACAGTCAGGGGCGGTTCCTCCTCCGAAGCCTCCGGTCACTTCGTTACCTTATCTAATTCTTGACGTTTTCTTGACGCTTCTCAGGGCAAGATCGAACGTCCGTCCGCGCCTGGGCCCGACTCCGCGTCAAGTCGCACCGGGCCCTGCGCCTATGGTTGCTCCAGCACTCCAGTACCGCCTGCCGCTCGCGTTAGGACAGCAAGGACAGCGATGCCCCCCAACACCACCGCCTCAACGGGTGACAAGCCCGGCAAGTCCGGCAGGAAGAAGGGGCGAAAAGCCCGACTGATCGCGTTCGTGCTGGTGCTGGCCGTCGTCGGAGGCGTCGCCTACGGGGCCTACTGGTCCATCAGCACGGTCCGCGCCTCCTTCCCCCAGACCAAGGGCAGCCTCACGCTCCAGGGCCTGTCGGGCCCCGTCGACGTCAAGCGCGACGACTACGGCATCCCGCAGGTCTACGCCTCGTCCGACGAGGACCTGTTCATGGCGCAGGGCTACGTCCAGGCGCAGGACCGGTTCTACGAGATGGACGTGCGCCGGCACATGACCTCCGGCCGCCTGTCGGAGATGTTCGGCAAGAGCCAGGTCAAGAACGACGCGTTCCTGCGCACGCTGGGCTGGGACCGGGTCGCCCGGCAGGAGTACGACAAGAAGCTGTCGGCCTCCACGAAGAAGTACCTCCAGGCGTACACCAAGGGGGTCAACGCCTACCTCGAGGGCAAGGACGCCGCGGACCTCTCCGTGGAGTACGCGGCCCTGGGCTTCACCACCGACTACCGGCCCGCCGAGTGGACCCCGGTCGACTCGGTCGCCTGGCTGAAGGCGATGGCGTGGGACCTGCGCGGCAACATGCAGGACGAGATCGACCGCGCCCTGATGACCAGCCGCCTGGGTCCGAAGCAGATCGCGGACCTCTACCCGGACTACCCGTACAGCCGCAACAAGGCGATCGTCCAGGAGGGCCAGTACGGGGAGCTCTCCGGGACCTTCGAGCAGGACGGCGGCTCGGGCGGCGGCACGGGCGCCTCGACGGGCACGGCCGGCTCCACCGGGTCCTCCGGCGCGGGCACCTCGGGCGCCGGCACCTCCGGCACGGGCACCTCCGGCACCGGCTCGTCCGGCGCGGCCCTGCAGAGCCAGCTCGCGGGCCTCTACCAGGTCCTGGACGACGTCCCCACCGCCGTCGGTGTGAACGGCAACGGCATCGGGTCCAACTCCTGGGTCGTCGCCGGGGAGCACACCATCACGGGCAAGCCGCTGCTGGCCAACGACCCGCACCTGTCGCCGTCGCTGCCGTCGGTCTGGTACCAGATGGGCCTGCACTGCCGCGCCGTCTCCGACAAGTGCCGGTACGACGTCACCGGCTACACCTTCGCGGGCATGCCCGGCGTGGTCATCGGCCACAACCGGGACATCGCCTGGGGCATGACCAACTCCGGGGTGGACGTCTCCGACCTGTACCTGGAGAAGCTCAGCGGCGACGGCTACCTGCGCGACGACAAGGTGGTGCCGTTCCGGACCCGGCAGGAGACCATCAAGGTCGCCGGCGGCGAGGCCAAGACCATCGTGGTCCGGCAGACCGAGGACGGGATGCCCCTGCTGTCCGACCGTGACGAGGAACTGGTGACGGTCGGCAAGAAGGCCACCGTCGACACCGCGGCGCCCGACCGCGCCGACGGCTACGCCATCGCCCTGAAGTGGACCGCGCTGGAGCCGGGCACCACGATGGACGCCGTCTTCGCCATCGACAAGGCGGCGGACTGGCAGGACTTCCGCGACGCGGCCGCCCTGTTCGACGTGCCGTCGCAGAACCTGGTCTACGCCGACACCAGGAACAACATCGGCTACGCGCTGCCCGGCCGCATCCCCACCCGCGCCAAGGACGACGACGGCTCCGTCCCGGCGCCGGGCTGGAACTCCAAGTACGACTGGACCGGCTACCTCGAGCAGGACGAGCTGCCCTACGAGTACAACCCCGAGCGCGGCTACATCGTCACCGCCAACCAGGCCGTCGTCGACCCCGACAAGTACCCGCACACGCTCACCACGGACTGGGGCTACGGCACCCGCAGCCAGCGGATCACCGACCTGATCAAGACAAAGATCGACGGCGGCGGCAAGATCTCCACCGACGACATGCGGCAGATGCAGATGGACAGCAGCAGCGAGATCGCCAAGCTGCTCAAGCCCATGCTGCTGAAGATCGACATCGGCGACAAGGACGTCCGGCAGGCCCAGAAGCTCCTCGAGGGCTGGGACTACACCCAGGACGCCGACTCGGCGGCGGCCGCCTACTTCAACGCGGTCTGGCGCAACATCCTCAAGCTGGCGTTCGGCACCAAGCTGCCCAAGGAACTGCGCCCGGAGGGCCAGTGCCTGTGGGTCGAGCCGGTCGACACCACCGGCCCCGTGGACGACGACCGCAAGGTCCGCGAGTGCGGCCGGCGCGCCGCCGACCAGGCGCAGCCCGACGGCGGCGACCGCTGGTACGAGGTGGTCAGGAACCTCGTCGACGACGAGAAGAGCGACTGGTGGAAGGCTCCCGCGTCGGGCACCCGCCCCGCGGCGACCGACCGGGACTCCCTGTTCGAGCGCGCCATGATCGACGCCCGCTGGGAGCTGACCGCCAAGCTCGGCAAGGACCTCGACAGCTGGAGCTGGGGCCGGCTGCACCGCCTGTTCCTGAAGAACCAGACCCTCGGCACCGCCGGCCCGGGCTTCGTGCAGTACGCCCTCAACCGCGGCCCGTGGAAGCTGAGCGGCGGCGAGGCCGCGGTCAACGCCTCCGGCTGGAACGCCGCCGGCGGCTACAACGTGATGTGGGTGCCGTCCATGCGGATGGTGGTCAACCTCGCCGACTTCGACAAGTCGCGGTGGATCAACCTCACCGGCGCCTCCGGCCACGCCTTCAGCGCCCACTACACCGACCAGACGGGCAAGTGGGCCAAGGGCGAGCTGCTGCCGTGGTCCTTCGCGGAGCAGGCGGTCGACAAGAACACGAGCGACACGCTGGTGCTCAGGCCGTGACGCCCTGACCGCTCCGCCCCCGACGGCCCTCCACGCGCGCGTGGAGGGCCGTCTCACATCCCGCGGGCGGCGCGCGCGCCCCCCGGGAAGCGGCGCACTCCCGAGGGGGTCACCACCGCGTGCACCGGCCGGTCGTGCGGCTCCTTCGGGACGTGCTCGACGACCTCGCAGTCGTACAGCAGGACCACGAGCGCCGGATGGGCGCCCGCTTCCTCCAGACGCGCCAGGACCCGGTCGTAGGACCCCCCGCCGCGCCCCAGCCGCATCCCGCGCGTGTCGACGGCGAGTCCCGGCAGCAGGACCGCGTCGGCGGCCGTCACGGCGCCCGGCCCGAGACGCTCCCCGGCGGGTTCGAACAGGGCCATCCGCCCGCCGTGTTGCACCCGCGCGAGGGAACCCTCCCCGGCGTACACGCCCCAGTCCAGATCGTTGTCCGGCAGCAGCACGGGCAGCAGGACCCGCACGCCGCGCCCGCGCAGCGCGTCGAGCAGCGGGAGGGTGCCCGGTTCGGTGCCCACGGAGACGTACGCGGCCACTGTGCGCGCCCCCGCCAGTTCCGGCAGCGCGAGGGCGCGCACGGCCAGCGTGTCGGCCGCCGTGCGCACGTCATCCGCCGTCAATCCGTTCCTCACCGAGAGGAACTCCCGCCGCAACATTCGCTTGTCAGACTCGTGCGGAGGTCCACTGTGACTCACCGGTCTTTCCGTGCCTTTCCCAATCGGCTCATTTGAGCGGCAACCAGCCGCAGACTCCGATTCTGGCCAAACGCACCGGATATGGTGGCCGGCATGACTCAGTCGCATCCCAGGATCAGCAAGGCTGTCATCCCCGCGGCAGGTTTGGGCACCCGGTTCCTGCCCGCCACCAAGGCCACTCCCAAGGAGATGCTGCCGGTCGTGGACAAGCCGGCGATCCAGTACGTGGTCGAGGAGGCCGCCGCCGCGGGCCTCGACGACGTGCTCATGGTGACGGGCCGCAACAAGCGCCCGCTGGAGGACCACTTCGACCGGAACTACGAGCTGGAGTCCGCTCTCGAGAAGAAGGGCGACGGCAACCGGCTCGCCAAGGTCCGGGAGTCCAGTGACCTCGCGACGATCCACTACGTCCGCCAGGGCGACCCCAGGGGCCTCGGGCACGCCGTGCTCTGCGCCGCCCCGCACGTCGGCGACGAGCCCTTCGCCGTCCTCCTCGGCGACGACCTGATCGACCCGCGCGACCCGCTGCTGCGGCGGATGATCGAGGTGCAGGCGCAGTACGGCGGCAGCGTGGTCGCGCTGATGGAGGTCGCCCCCGAGCAGATCCACCTCTACGGCTGCGCCGCCGTGGAGACCACCGAGGACGGCGACGTCGTCCAGGTCACCGGCCTGGTCGAGAAGCCGGACGTGGCCGACGCCCCCTCGAACTACGCCATCATCGGCCGGTACGTCCTCGACCCCGGCGTCTTCGGCGTCCTGCGCACCACCGAGCCCGGCCGCGGCGGCGAGATCCAGCTCACCGACGCCCTGCAGCAGCTCGCCCAGGACGAGAAGATCAGCGGGCCCGTGCACGGCGTCGTCTTCAAGGGGCGCCGCTACGACACCGGCGACCGTGGCGACTACCTGCGTGCCATTGTCAGACTCGCGTGCGAACGTGAAGACCTGGGACCCGACTTCAAGTCCTGGCTTCGCCGGTACGTGGCCGAGGAGATGTAACGACGTTGAGCAGCCCCGCGACTTCCGCAGCCGACCCGGACCGCCTGTGGTCGGTGGACGAGCACCTGAAGGACGTCCTCACCACCGTCCGCCCGCTCGAACCCATCGAGCTGAACCTGCTCGACGCCCGGGGCTGCGTCCTGGTCGACGAGGTCCGGGTGCCGGTCTCCCTGCCGCCGTTCGACAACAGCTCCATGGACGGCTACGCGGTGCGGGTGGCGGACGTCGCGGGCGCCTCCGAGGAGTTCCCGGCGGCGCTGGAAGTCGTCGGCGACGTCGCGGCGGGCGCGGCCGACCCGGTCCGCGTGGGGCCCGGGCAGGCCGCCCGCATCATGACCGGCGCCCCGCTGCCGCTCGGCGCGGAGGCCGTCGTCCCCGTCGAGTGGACCGACGGCGGCCTCGGCGGGGGCCCGGTGCGCGGCATGCGGGCCCGCAGCCTCGCCCCCGAGGGCGCCCAGGGGCACGTGCGCGTGTACCGGCCCGCGACGGAAGGGGCGCACGTGCGTGCCCGAGGCAGCGACGTGCGGGCCGGGGACCTCGCCCTGGAGGCCGGCACGGTCCTCGGGCCGCCGCAGATCGCGCTGCTCGCGGCGATCGGCCGCGGCACGGTGCGCGTGCGCCCCCGCCCGCGCGTGGTGGTGCTGTCCACCGGCAGCGAACTCGTGCAGCCCGACGAGGGACTCGGCCCGGGCCAGATCTACGACTCCAACAGCTTCGCCCTCACCGCGGCCGCGCGGGACGCCGGCGCCATCGCCTACCGGGTGGGCGCCGTCGCCGACGACGTCGAGACCCTGCGGTCCACCGTCGAGGACCAACTGGTGCGCGCCGACCTGATGGTCACCACCGGCGGGGTCAGCGTCGGGGCGTACGACGTCGTGAAGGAGGCGCTGTCGCACATCGGCGACGAGGACGGGCCGGGCGGCGGCGTCGAGTTCCGCAGGCTCGCCATGCAGCCCGGCAAACCGCAGGGCTTCGGCTCCGTCGGCCCCGACCACATCCCGCTCCTCGCCCTGCCGGGCAACCCCGTCTCGGCGTACGTCTCCTTCGAGCTGTTCGTCCGGCCCGTGATCCGCGCCCTGATGGGCCTGGAGGACGTCCACCGCCCCAGGACCCGCGCCACGCTCAGGGCGGACAAGGCGCTGAGCTCGCCCAAGGGACGGCGGCAGTTCCTGCGCGGCGCCCACGCCGGCGGCGAGGTGACGCCCGTGGGCGGCGCCGGCTCCCACCTGATCGCCGCCCTCGCCCGGGCCGACGCGCTCATCGTCGTCCCCGAGGACGTCGAGTCCGTCGAGCCCGGCACCGAGGTCGAGGTGATCCCGCTCGGCTGACCCGGCGGGGACCGGCTCCGCCCGGCGGTCCGCCGTGGCGGTAGCGTGTCGCGCACAACAGGCCCGCGTGCCGCAGCGCGGCGGGCCGAGACCGGGAGCGCCACACGATCATGACTGTGCCTTCCCGGGGGGAGACCCCCGGACCCCCTGTGCAGGACCGACTGACGCACCTCGACGACGCGGGCGCCGCCCGCATGGTCGACGTGTCCGGCAAGGACGTGACCGCGCGCACCGCCCGCGCCAGCGGGCGCGTCCTCGTCTCGCCGCGCGTGGTCGAGCTGCTCCGCGGCGAGGGGGTGCCCAAGGGCGACGCCCTCGCCACCGCGCGGATCGCCGGGATCATGGGCGCCAAGCGCACCCCGGACCTGATCCCGCTGTGCCACCCGCTGTCGGTGTCCGGTGTGAGACTGGACCTGTCGGTCGCGGACGACGCCGTGGAGATCTCGGCCACCGTGCGGACGACGGACCGCACGGGCGTCGAGATGGAGGCGCTGACGGCGGTCTCCGTCGCCGCGCTCACCGTGATCGACATGGTGAAGGCGGTCGACAAGGGAGCGGTCATCACGGACGTGCGGGTGGAGGAGAAGACGGGCGGCAAGTCGGGCGACTGGAGCCGGGCGTGAGCGCCGCCCCCGGGGCCGGCGCGCCTCACCGGGCGCTGGTCGTCACCGCGTCCAACCGGGCCGCCGCGGGCGTGTACGAGGACAGGGGCGGCCCGCTGATCGCGGACGGCCTGGCGCGCCTCGGCTTCGCCGTCGACGGGCCGCGGGTCGTCCCCGACGGCGACCCGGTCGAGGCCGCGCTGCGCGAGGCCGTCGCCGCCGGGTACGACGTGGTCGTCACCACCGGCGGCACGGGCCTGTCGCCCACCGACCGCACGCCCGAGGCGACGCGCCGGGTCATCGACCACGAGGTGCCCGGCATCGCCGAGGCGATCAGGGCGTACGGAAGGGAGAAGGTGCCGACCGCGGCGCTCTCCCGGGGCCTGGCCGGCGTGGCGGGACGCACGCTCGTCGTCAACCTGCCGGGTTCGACCGGCGGGGTCAAGGACGGGCTGGCCGTCCTGGCACCCCTGCTGCCGCACGCCGTCGACCAGCTGCGCGGCGGCGACCACCCGCGGCCGGGCACCGGGCACGACGACCCGGGCGCCGCCGGTCCGGGCGGCCCCGGCGCCGCGGACGGTCCTTCCAGACGTTCCCCCAGCGCCGCGCAGGCCGGGGAGGCACACCCAGGGAGTGCGAGCTGAACAGCCCATCGTGGCCCGCCGTGCTGGCGGAGGGCGACATCGTCCTCCGGCCGATAAAGCTGCGCGACCAGCGGGCCTGGCGCGAGGTCAACCGGCGCAACCGGGACTGGCTGCGGCCCTGGGAGGCGACCATCCCGCCGCCCACGTCCGCCGGGCCGATCACGCACCGGCCGACCTACCGCCAGATGGTCCGGCACCTGCGCGCCGAGGCGAACGCGGGCCGGATGCTCCCGTTCGTCATCGAGTACCAGGGGCGCCTCGTCGGGCAGCTGACGGTCGCCGGGATCACCTGGGGCTCCATGTGCTCGGGGCACATCGGCTACTGGGTGGACCAGGGGGTGGCCGGCCGGGGCGTGATGCCGACGGCTGTGGCGCTCGTCGTGGACCACTGTTTCCGCACCGTCGGGCTGCACCGCATCGAGGTCTGCATTCGCCCGGAGAACGGGCCGAGCCGCCGTGTGGTGGAGAAACTCGGATTCCGCGAGGAGGGCCTCCGGCCGCGCTATCTCCACATCGACGGCGGCTGGCGTGATCACCTGGTCTACGCCCTCACCGCGGAAGAGGTGCCCGAAGGGCTGCTGAACCGCTGGCGGCGCGCCCGGGCCCAGCGGACGCGCGACGCGGGCACCCGCGAGCCGGACGCGACGGCCGGCGAGCGGCGGACGGCCTCCGACCGGTGGGGCATTCCGGGCCTTCCGGGCGACCGGGGTGCCGGATCCGCCGAGCCCGGGGGGCCGGCGGGCCGGTGGAACGGCGGAGGGAATCCCGCCGCACCGGGTAATTGAATAAATGTTCGAAATTGATCAGCGCGCGATCGGCCGGAGTCATTGAATTCACCGCGTTGACGGGGCGCTGATCGGATCGGTCACAAGAAAAGTTCGAAATATCAGCCAGATCGTGCGACACACCGGCCCAATTGGCAGATGGCCTCACGCAAACCCCTCTACCGTGTGAGGCGTGAGCAGCAGCGGCCTCATCTACGCAGT
Organism: Streptomyces sp. NPDC046831; assembly: GCF_040645305.1. NCBI lineage: Bacteria > Bacillati > Actinomycetota > Actinomycetes > Kitasatosporales > Streptomycetaceae > Streptomyces > Streptomyces sp. NPDC046831. The sequence goes on from NZ_JBEYXZ010000030.1 coordinate 88,580, forward strand.
CATTGTCGGGGCCTGGGCCGCCTACTTGGTGCCGATGTGGCTCCGTAGGCAGGACGAGCTGAACGAGGCCCGTCCGACGGAACGCTTCAGCACCGCCATCCGGCTGCTGTCCGGACGGGCGGGCATGGAGCGCCGGTACGCCAGGGACCTCCGGGCGCGCTCCGCCGACGAGGCGGAGCCCGGCGCCGTGGACCCGGACGCCGTCACCGACTCGGTGGACGTCCGGGCCTTCGCCGTGCCCCCGACCCGCACGCAGGAAGGGGAGCAGGCGCCCGTCCCGGACCCGGAGCGGGCCGAGGCGGCACGCGACCGGGCGGGCCGGCCGGCGTCCCGGTCCACCACGCCGGCGGCACGGTCCTCCGCGCCGGCACCCCAGTCCGGCGAGGCGCCCGCCCGCAAGCGCGTGCCGGCCGCCCGGCGGGCACCCGGCGCCGAGGCGGCCGAAGCGCGCGCCCGGCGAATGAAGGTGCTCGCCCGCCGTCGGCGCACCACCGTCGTCCTCTTCCTCGCCTTCACCCTGGGCGCGATCGTCGCGGCCGTCGGCGGGCTGGCGTTCCTGTGGGCGCCCGGCGTGCCCGCGGTCCTGCTCAGCGCGTACATCGTCTACCTGCGGTCGCAGGAGCGCCGCCGGTTCGCCTTCCACATGGACCGCCGGCGGGCCGAGGCCGCCGCCCAGCGGCTGCGCGAGCGTCCGCAGCGCCGCAGGGCGTCCGCGGATCCGGGCGCGGACCAGCCGGACGCCGGCGCGGGGCCGGAGACCGACCCCGGGCTGTCCGCGCTCGCCGCGGACCGGCGTGCCCTGGTGGAGCAGACCGACCACGCCGAGTGGCTCGACCAGCAGCGCGAGCGTCAGCACCGCCCCGGTCAAGGCGAGACCTGGGACCCGGTCCCGGTCCCGCTGCCCACGTACGTGACCGCGCCGGTCGCGCCGCGCGCCACCTCCGACGTCGACCTCGGGGCACCGGACGCCTGGAGCTCGGCGCGGTCCAGCTCCGCCGTGCCCGAGCAGGAGGCGGTGCCCGCCGCGCGCGCCGCGGCGGACGACGAGCCGCCGGTGCGCAGCGAGGACACGCCGGGCGGGGAGGAGCGCAGCGACGCCCGCCGCGCCGCCTCCGCCCGCCGCTCCCGCGAGCGCGGCCGCACCCCCCTCTTCGACCAGTACGAGGACGGGGACCGCCCGCGGGCGGCCAACGAGTAGCCGGCGAGCGGCCCGTCGGCCCGACGGGTGTCCGGCGGCCGACGGGTGGCCCGCACCCCGACGAGTGTCCGGCGGCCGGCGAGTGGGCCTCCGGGCCACGGGCCGGCCCGCCGGCGAGAGCGACAAGTACCGGCGGGGCGTGGTCGGCATCGCCGCCGGTTCCGCCCGCTATCCGGGC
>NZ_JBEYXZ010000031.1:0-87819 GCF_040645305.1 Streptomyces sp. NPDC046831
GTGGGGGTATACCCCTTGCTCGAGCGAAGCCGAGAGCCTGGGGGAGCGTGCAGGGCGTCGCGCGGCAGACGCGCATGGTCAGACAGGGCCTAGCCCAGCGCCGACTTCACCGCGTCGGCCAGCCGGCCCGCCACGGTGCGCGCCTGGTCGATGTCCGCGGCCTCGACCATCACCCGCACCAGCGGCTCCGTGCCGGACGGGCGCAGCAGCACCCGGCCCGTGGTGCCGAGCTCCCGCTCCGCCTCCGCCACGGCGGCGGCCAGGTCCGCGGAGGTCTTCACGCGCGACTTGTCCACGTCGGGGACGTTGACGAGCACCTGCGGCAGCCGCTCCATCACCGACGCCAGGTCCCGCAGCGTACGGCCGCTCTCGGCGACCCGGGCGGCCAGCAGCAGGCCGGTCAGGGTGCCGTCGCCGGTGGTGGCGTGGTCGAGGACGATGACGTGGCCGGACTGCTCGCCGCCGAGGGCGAAGCCGTGCCGCTTCATCTCCTCCAGGACGTAGCGGTCGCCGACCGCGGTCTGCACCAGGCGGATACCCTCGCGCTCCATGGCCAGCTTGAAGCCCAGGTTCGACATCACCGTCGCGACGACGGTGTCGGAGCGCAGCGCGGACCGCTCCCGCATCGCCAGCGCCAGCACCGACAGGATCTGGTCGCCGTCGATCTCCTCGCCGGTGTGGTCCACGGCCAGGCAGCGGTCGGCGTCGCCGTCGTGCGCGATGCCGAGGTCGGCGCCGTGCTCGATCACGGCCGCCTTCAGCTTGTCCAGGTGCGTGGAGCCGTACCCGTCGTTGATGTTGAGCCCGTCCGGCTCGGCGCCGATGGTGACGACCTCGGCCCCGGCCCGCGCGAACGCCGCGGGCGAGACGCCGGCGGCCGCGCCGTGCGCCTCGTCGAGGACGATGGTGAGGCCCTCCAACCGGTTCGGCAGGACGTCGAGGAGGTGGCCCACGTACCGGTCGAAGCCCTCCTCGTAGTCCCGCACCCGGCCGACACCCGCGCCGGTCGGACGGTCCCACGGAGCGCCGGTGCGGTGCTCCTCGTAGACGGTCTCGATCCGGTGCTCCAGCTCGTCGGCGAGCTTGTGGCCGCCGCGGGCGAAGAACTTGATGCCGTTGTCGGGCATGGCGTTGTGGCTGGCGGAGAGCATCACGCCGAGGTCGGCGCCGAGCGCGCCGGTGAGGTACGCCACCGCGGGCGTCGGGAGGACGCCGACACGCAGCACGTCCACGCCCGCGCTCGCCAGACCGGCGACCACGGCCGCCTCCAGGAACTCCCCGGACGCGCGCGGGTCCCGACCGACCACCGCCGTCGGCCTGTGGCCCTCGAAGGTGCCCGCCTCGGCCAGCACGTGCGCCGCGGCGACGGAGAGGCCGAGAGCCATCTCGGCCGTCAGGTCCGCGTTGGCGACACCGCGCACGCCGTCCGTGCCGAAGAGTCGTCCCACTTGTCCTCCTGAGGAAGCGTCAGTTCGAAAAGACGTGCCGATGCGTTCAGCGCGTGTTCACTTCACTGAGTCTGATGTTCCGGATGCGCCTGCGGCTCCCGCGTCCCAGGCATTCGACGCCTGAACATCCGATCACACAAGCCTTTGAGCGCCTTGTGCCGTTATACGCCCAAGCCCTGCGATATACGAACGCCCCGGCGGCACGGTGGCGTGCCGCCGGGGCGTTCGGAGTAGGGCCTGTCCGCGGGCAGCGCTGGATCAGCGCTTGCTGTACTGCGGAGCCTTGCGGGCCTTCTTCAGACCGGCCTTCTTCCGCTCGACCGCGCGGTCGTCGCGGCGCAGGAAGCCGGCCTTCTTGAGCGGGCCGCGGTTGTTGTCGACGTCGGCCTCGTTCAGGGCGCGGGCGACACCGAGACGGAGCGCACCGGCCTGACCGGAGACACCGCCACCGGCGATGCGGGCGATGACGTCGTAACGGCCCTCGAGCTCCAGCACCTTGAAGGGCTCGTTGACTTCCTGCTGGTGCACCTTGTTCGGGAAGTAGTCCTCGAGGGTGCGACCGTTGATCTTCCACTTGCCGGAGCCCGGAACGATCCGGACGCGGGCGATGGCGTTCTTGCGGCGGCCCAGGCCGGCGGCCGGCTGCGGCTCGCCGAAGCGGGAGGCCAGGGACTCCGAGGTGTACTCGCCCTCGACGGGGACCTCGGACTCGGTGGTGTAGCTGTCGATGTCAAGCTCTTCGAGCGGCTGCTCGGCAGTGGTCTCGGCCACGATTCTCCTCAGATTCTCTTCAGTCTTAGGGGGTGGCCGGACTTACTGCGCGACCTGGGTGATCTCGAACGGCACCGGCTGCTGGGCGCCGTGCGGGTGCTGGTCACCCTTGTAGACCTTCAGCTTCGAGAGCATCTGACGGCCCAGGGAGTTCTTCGGGAGCATGCCCTTGACGGCCTTCTCGATGGCCTTCTCGGGGTTGTTGGCCAGCAGGTCGTCGTAGCGGACGGAGCGCAGACCACCCGGGTAGCCGGAGTGGCGGTAGGCCAGCTTCTGGGTCCGCTTGTTGCCGGAGAGGTGCACCTTTTCGGCGTTGATGATGATGACGAAGTCACCAGCGTCGACGTGCGGCGCGTAGATCGGCTTGTGCTTGCCCCGCAGAAGGGTGGCAGCGGTGGACGCCAGGCGACCCAGGACGACGTCCTGAGCGTCGATGACGTGCCACTGGCGCGTGATGTCGCCGGGCTTGGGGCTGTACGTACGCACGGTTCGTAGCCTTCGCTTCTTCAGTGAATGGTCCTGACAAGGTCACCGAAGACGATCACGACAGCCTTGACCGCACGGCGGCGACGCATACCGCGTACGTGGGGTCGCTGGTCATCGGCCCGGTGGCCGGTGTAAGGGCCCGTCCCGTGAGAATGAGCAAGCCAATACACAACGAACATGCAGGATACCTTCGGCGCCGTTCCCGGGTCAAAACGGGGGCGCCGGTGCCGGTCCCGCGTGTTCCGCTCCCATTGTACGGGCGCCGCCCGGGGGCGGCCGCACCTGCGCCCCGCCACCGCGCGCGCCCGCGGCCCGCCGCGGGTCCGTCCGCGCGTCGCCGGACGGGCCGGGCGGCACACGCCGGGACCGGTGGCCACCGCTTTGTACCGTCCTGCCCCCGGCAGCCTCCTCGGGCGCGTGGCAACCTCCCAACACCCGTCTAAGATGCGCCCCATGAGTTATGGGCAGGGGGGCGGCTCGCAGTCCCAGTGGGATCCCTGGAAACCGAATTCCCAGCAGCCGTGGGACGGCGGCGCCGACCGGACTCCGGACTGGGCCGCGCTCGCCGAGGCCTCCGAGACGCGCAACAAACGGCGCAGGCTGCTGTTCATCGGCGGCGGCGCGCTGGCCACCGTCGCGATCGGCGCCGCCGTCGCGGTGGCCGTGGTGTCGGCGAACGGCGACAGCCGCGCCGCGGGCCCCTCCGGGCTGCCCGGCACGGCGGCCCTGCCGAGCGACTCGTCCGCGGCCCCGTCCTTCGACCCCACCAGCGCCCCGCCGCCGCTGGACCCGAAGGACTTCGTCTCCAGCGTCGCCAAGGACACCGCGCCGCTCGGCCCGGAGACGCTGTTCCCGGGCACCCAGCTGACCATGGGCTCGACCGTGTACAAGAAAGGCCCGACGGACGACACCGAGAACTGCGCCACGGCCGCCCAGGGCACGCTCCCCCAGGCCCTCGCCGCGGGCGGCTGCACCCGTCTGATACGGGTCAGCTACGTCAAGGACGGCATCGCGGTCACCGTGGGTGTAGCCGTCTTCGACTCCGAGGCACAGGCGGTCAAGGCCAAGGGCCAGGCGGACAAGAAGAGCATCGTCGAGCCGCTGCCCGGCAAGGGCGTCAAGAGCTTCTGCACCGGCGCCGTATGCCGCTCCACGACGAACTCCTACGGCCGCTACGCCTACTTCACCCTCACCGGCTTCACCAGCGGCAAGGACGTCACGACCAAGGACACCGCCGCGTTCCGCACCGGTGACGACCTCGCCGAGTTCACCTTCCAGCAGATCCGCCGGCGCGGCGAGGCCCAGGCGTCGGCCGCGGCCGCCGGCTGACGCCCTCGGGGTGCCCCACCGGGGCGCCCCGGTGGCCCCTGCCGACCGCGCACGCCCGGGCGCACGCCCGCCGCGCGCTGGCCTGCGCCCGGGCCCCCCGGAGCCCCCGCCGACCGGCCTGTGACGCCCGCCGGAGCACCCGGCGGTCCCTTGGCCCGTGCGGCCGTTCCCCTGAGCGGCCCGGTTCCCGCCGGGGCACCTCGCGGAGCCGAGGCCACGCACCCGGCCGCGGCCGCCGGCTGACGCCCTCGGGGCACCTCACCGGGGCGCCCCACCGGCACCTGCCCACCGGCGCAGGCCCGCCGCGCGCGGGCCCGCGGGCCGGGGCCCTCGGGGCGCCCGCGTGCGGACCGCCAGGCTCCCGCCGACGTCCGGGCAGGAGACGAGCAGGGCGGCGGGCAGGTCCGACCGGCCCGCGACGCCCGCCCGGACACCCAGCGGCCCCTTGGCCCATGCGACCGTCCACCCGAGCGCCCCCGGCACCCGCCGAGACACCTCACAGAGCCGAGGCCACGCGCCCGGCCGCAACCGGTGCACGGCGGGCCCGCGCGGCCCCCGGAGCCCCCGCCGACCGGCCTGCGACGCCCGCCCGGACACCCGGCGGTCCCTTGGCCCGTGCGACCGTCCCCCCGAGCAGCCCCCCGTATCCGCCACGGCGCCTCGTGAGGCAACCGCCCCGCGCCCGGCGGCCGGGCGCGGGGTCTCGGCTCCGCGGGGCAGCCCCCTCACCAGCGGATCTCCGCATCCTCCCCCTCCCACCGCGGCGCCGGCCTGCCCAGGGAACGGAACCACCAGCCCGCCCCGCTCCACCGGTCGGCGTCGAGCACACCCCGGCCGTCGACGATCCGCGGGCACGCCACCAGCGACGCCGCCCACGCGGGGTCGATGTCCCTGAACTCGGGCCACTCGGTCAGGTGCAGCACGAGGTCGGCCCCGCGCAGGGCGTCCCCGGCGGACACGGCGTAGCCGAGCAGCGGGAACGCCTTGCGGGCGTTGTCCATGGCCTCGGGGTCGTACACCGTGACGTCGGCGCCGTCGAGGCCGAGGCGGGCGGCCACGTTCAGCGCGGGCGAGTCGCGGATGTCGTCCGAGTCCGGCTTGAACGCCGCCCCCAGCATGGCCACGCGGGCGCCCAGGATCCGGCCCCGGCACAGCTCCCGGGCCAGTGCGACCACCCGGTCCCGGCGGCGCATGTTGATCGCGTCGACCTCGCGCAGGAAGCCGAGGTCGACGCCGAGCTCGGCGGCCCGGTGCGCGAAGGCGCGGATGTCCTTGGGCAGACAGCCGCCGCCGAAGCCGACCCCGGCGCGCAGGTGCTTGCCGCCGATCCGGTCGTCGTGGCCGAGCGCCTCGGACAGCTTCCCCACGTCACCGCCCGCCGCCTCGCACACCTCCGCCATCGCGTTGATGAAGGAGATCTTCGTGGCGAGGAAGGCATTGGCGGCCGTCTTGACCAGCTCGGCGGTCGCGAACCCGGTGACGACCAGGGGGGTGCCCGCCTGGAGCACACCGGCGTACACACCGCGCAGCAGCCGCTCGGCCCGCCGCGTCCGCACCCCGAAGACCAGCCGGTCCGGGCGCAGCGTGTCCTCGACCGCGAAGCCCTCCCGCAGGAACTCCGGGTTCCAGGCGACCTCCACGGCGGTGGCGTCCGCGAGGCGCGCCGCCGTGCCCACCGGCACGGTGGACTTCCCGACCAGCAGGGCGCCCTTGCGCGCGTGCCGGGCGATCCGGGCGAACGCCTCCTCCAGGTGCGTCAGGTCGGCGGCGTCGCCGTCCGTGCGCTGCGGGGTGCCCACGCACACGAAGTGCACCTGTCCGAAGGCGCCGGCCTCCTCGTAGGACGTGGTGAAGCGGAGCCGTCCACTCGCCGTGTGCCGGGCGATCAGCGCGGCCAGACCCGGCTCGTGGAACGGCACCCGGCCCGCGCCCAGCGCGGCGGCCTTGCCCGCGTCGACGTCGAGCCCGAGCACCTCGTGTCCGAGTTCCGCCATGCAGGCGGCGTGCGTGGCACCGAGGTAGCCGGTGCCGATGACGGTGAGCCGCATCGCCTACGCCCTCCTCGCCGGAGCCGGTGACGACGGCGCGCGCCCGCCACGACCGGCGCGGCGCACGGCGTCGACAAGCCGCCCGGCCGAGTTCCCGTGACCGCGGGAACCGTACCGTCACCGACGGTGACCCCCGGCGGCGCGTGGTCCGGTGGGCGGCCCGCTCAGCAGCAGCCGGCCACCGGCAGCGAGCGCCTGTTGCGCGCCTCCCGGTTCCGGGCCGCCAGCAGCTCGTCGGCGGGGTAGCCGACCTCCTCCAGCGTCAGCCCGTGCGGCCGGACCACGTGCACGGCGGAGTCCCGCACCCCCGCGGCCAGCACCTTGCCCGGCCAGTCGGGCGTCCGGTGGCCGTCGCCGACGAACAGCAGCGCCCCGATCAGCGAGCGGACCATGTTGTGGCAGAAGGCGTCGGCGCGGACGGTGGCGGTGATCACGCCGTCCGCACCGCGCACCAGACTCAGCTCCTGGAGCGTGCGGATGGTCGTGGCGCCCTCCCGCTTCTTGCAGTAGGCGGCGAAGTCGTGCTCGCCCAGCAGCAGCCGGGCGGCCTCGTTCATGGCGTCGACGTCGAGGGGCCAGTCGTGCCACAGGACGTGGCCGCGCAGCAGCGGGTCGACACCGCCCGGGTGGTCGGTGACGCGGTAGGCGTAGCGGCGCCAGATCGCCGAGAAACGGGCGTCGAAGCCGGGCGGGGCCTCGGTGAGCGACCAGATCCGCACGTCCTTGGGCAGCCGTCCGGCGAGCCGCTTGAGCAGCTTCTCCCGGTGCCCGGCCCACAGGTCCGCCGGCAGGTCGACGTGCGCGACCTGCCCGCGCGCGTGCACCCCGGCGTCGGTCCGCCCGGCGACGGTCAGCTCGTACGTGGTCTCCCCGGACCGCGTGACCGTCCGCAGCGCGTCCTCGATCTCGGCCTGCACGGTCCGCTTCCCGCCGGCCTGCTTGGCCCAGCCGTGGAAGGCGGTGCCGTCGTAGGACAGGTCGAGGCGGACCCGGACGTGGCCGGGCTGTACTTCGTCACTCACACGGGAATCCTCTCAGGTACGCGAAAGCGGGCCCGCCCCGAGGGACGGACCCGCTGTCGACGTCAGGCAGAGCCTCAGGCGTCCTTCGACTCCTCGGCCGGAGCCTCGGTGGCCTCGGCCGGAGCCTCGTCCGCCTTGGTCTCCTGGGCCTCGGCGGCCTCGGACTCCTTGACCGCGCGCTTGGTGGCGGCCTCGGCCTCACCCACGGCGTTCTGCTGCACCGTCAGCGCCTCGACCAGCTCGATGACAGCCATGGGCGCGTTGTCGCCACGGCGGTTGCCGATCTTGGTGATGCGGGTGTAGCCACCCGGACGGTTCTCGTACCGCGGGCCGATCTCGGTGAAGAGCGTGTGGACGACGCCCTTGTCCGTGATGACCTGGAGCACCTGGCGGCGGTTGTGAAGGTCGCCCTTCTTCGCCTTGGTGATCAGACGCTCGGCGTACGGGCGCAGGCGGCGGGCCTTCGCCTCGGTGGTGGTGATGCGGCCGTGCTCGAACAGCGACTTCGCGAGGTTCGCGAGGAGCAGCTTCTCGTGCGCGGCGCTGCCGCCCAGACGGGCACCCTTGGTGGGCTTCGGCATGTTCATTCTCCTGTGTGTCTGCCCCGGCCGTGTCAGGTACCGGGGTCAGTATCCGAGCAGACGGTTGTCCGTCGGAGATCCGGACGACAGCCCCGAAGGGGCATGTCGTCCGGAAGGGGCGCGGGGGCGGTGTCGATGTGCGACTCCGTCGCGTGGGCGCGACGAGCCACAGCGCACCCGCACCCGGGATCGGACCGTCGAGTCCGAGCCCTTAGTACTGCTCGGTCTCGACGAACCCGGCGTCCGCGTCGTCGTCCGCGCCGAAGGCGTCGGCGGCGGCGGTCGGGTCGAATCCGGGCGGGCTGTCCTTCAGGGCCAGGCCCATGCCGGCCAGCTTCGCCTTGACCTCGTCGATGGACTTCGCACCGAAGTTGCGGATGTCCAGCAGGTCGGCCTCGGAGCGGGCGACGAGCTCACCCACGGAGTGGATGCCCTCGCGCTTGAGGCAGTTGTAGGAGCGGACCGTGAGCTCCAGCTCCTCGATCGGCAGCGCCAGGTCGGCGGCCAGGGCGGCGTCCGTCGGGGACGGACCCATGTCGATGCCCTCGGCGTCGATGTTCAGCTCGCGGGCGAGACCGAACAGCTCGACCAGCGTCTTGCCGGCCGACGCCATGGCGTCGCGCGGACGCATGGCCTGCTTCGTCTCGACGTCGACGATCAGCTTGTCGAAGTCGGTCCGCTGCTCGACACGCGTGGCCTCGACCTTGTACGTGACCTTGAGAACCGGCGAGTAGATCGAGTCGACCGGGATCCGGCCGATCTCCTGGCCCACCTGCTTGTTCTGCACGGCGGAGACGTAACCGCGACCGCGCTCGACGGTCAGCTCCATCTCCAGCTTGCCCTTGCCGTTGAGCGTGGCGAGGACGAGGTCGGGGTTGTGCACCTCGACACCGGCCGGGGGCGCGATGTCGGCGGCGGTGACCAGACCCGGGCCCTGCTTGCGCAGGTACATCACGACCGGCTCGTCGTGCTCCGAGGAGACGACCAGCTGCTTGATGTTGAGGATCAGGTCGGTGACGTCCTCCTTGACGCCCGGCACGGTGGTGAACTCGTGCAGGACGCCGTCGATGCGAATGCTGGTGACAGCGGCACCGGGGATCGACGACAGGAGGGTACGGCGGAGGGAGTTGCCGAGGGTGTAGCCGAAGCCCGGCTCCAGCGGCTCGATCACGAACCGGGAGCGGAACTCGTCGACGACCTCTTCGGTCAACGAGGGACGCTGAGCGATCAGCATGTGTGGATCAGATCCTTCAGTCGTGGGCGCCCGCTATATGACGCCCGACCGGACCGCACCGGAAGGGTGCGGGTAGTGCAAGGGTACGGGCGGCACGACCTCCGCAGGAGGCGTACCGCCCGGCAATCCCCGAGCCGTGCGCGTCAGACGCGGCGGCGCTTCGGCGGACGGCAGCCGTTGTGCGGGGTCGGCGTGACGTCCTGGATGGAGCCGACCTCGAGGCCGGTCGCCTGCAGGGAGCGGATCGCGGTCTCACGACCGGAGCCCGGGCCCTTGACGAAGACGTCGACCTTGCGCATGCCGTGCTCCTGGGCGCGGCGGGCGGCCGACTCGGCGGCCATCTGCGCGGCGAACGGCGTGGACTTCCGGGAGCCCTTGAAGCCGACGTGGCCGGCGGAGGCCCAGGAGATCACGTTGCCGGACGGGTCCGTGATCGACACGATGGTGTTGTTGAACGTGCTCTTGATGTGCGCGTGGCCGTGAGCGACGTTCTTCTTTTCCTTGCGGCGCACCTTCTTGGCAGCGCCCTGACGACCCTTGGGGGGCATCTCTTATCTCCTACGGGAGGTGGTCGGTCCTACAGCGAAGACCGTGGACAGGCGTCCGCTGCGGACTACTTCTTGCCCGGCTTCTTCTTGCCGGCGATGGCGCGACGCGGCCCCTTGCGGGTGCGGGCGTTGGTGCTGGTGCGCTGACCGCGGACGGGCAGACCGCGGCGGTGACGGAGACCCTGGTAGGTACCGATCTCGACCTTGCGGCGGATGTCGGCCTGGATCTCGCGACGGAGGTCACCCTCGGTCTTGATGTTGTTGTCGACGTACTCGCGGATCGCGACGAGCTGCTCCTCGGAGAGGTCGCGGACGCGGGTGTTCGGGTCGACGCCGGTCGCAGCCAGCGTCTCCTTCGAGAGGGTCCGGCCGATGCCGAACACGTAGGTGAGGGCGATCTCCACGCGCTTTTCGCGCGGGATGTCAACACCGGAAACGCGTGCCATTCAATGGCTCCAGTTGATTGTCGGAGGTCTTCCACAGGGCCGGCTCCCAGCCGCCGTATCAGGTACGAACTGGGTCCCCGGCCTCCGAACCGGGGGTGTCGAGCCGGATGAGGCTCGGGCCCTGCGTATGAACAAATTCAGCTCGCGTCGCGCGAAGTCCTGCGAATCGCAGAGGGAACGGTCGTGCGTCAGCCCTGGCGCTGCTTGTGGCGCGGGTTCTCGCAGATGACCATGACCCGGCCGTGACGGCGGATCACCCTGCACTTGTCGCAGATCTTCTTGACGCTCGGCTTGACCTTCATGGGATGTGAGGTTCTCCGGGTCAGTGCCACCATCCCGCCGAAGCGGGATGCGTACCCTGCGCTCGCGGGACGAACGCCGGGTGCGGGCAAGATCTACTTGTAGCGGTAGACGATCCGGCCACGCGTCAGGTCGTACGGAGACAGCTCCACCACGACCCGGTCGTCAGGGAGGATGCGGATGTAGTGCATACGCATCTTGCCGCTGATGTGTGCCAGGACCTGGTGGCCGTTCTGGAGCTCGACCTTGAACATGGCGTTCGGCAGAGACTCGACGACAGTGCCCTCGATCTCGATGGCACCTTGCTTCTTGGCCACGCTTCGCCCTTCGAATCGACTACCTTGATCGACTCAGTGCGAGCGCATGCAGACATGCGGGTGCACAAGAGCCGACGAGTCAGTCTACGTCAGCGCACCCGGAAAAACGAATCGGGGAAGTCTGCCCCACGCCGGAGATCATTATGCGGGCGGGACCGGCCCGGACCGGACGGCCCTCCCGCCGGCCCGGCGCCCCGGCGCGGCGAGGCCGCGGGCCGCCGCGCCGGCGCACGCCCGGCGGCCGCCGCAGGGCGCGGGTCCCGCCGCAGGGCGCGGGTCAGGCCAGCGGGTCGGGGGCCGCCGTGACGCCGTACTGGGCGAGCTTCGCCCGGCCGCCGTCGGGCGCGGTGAGCACCAGCGGGCCCTGCTCGGTCAGGGCGACGGAGTGCTCCCAGTGCGAGGACCAGGTCCCGTCCGTGGTGATGACGGTCCAGTCGTCCTCGAGCACCCGCGTCTTCGGCGTGCCCAGGGAGACCATGGGCTCGATGGCCAGGCAGAACCCGGGCACCAGCTTGGGGCCCTTGCCGCGCCGCCGGTCGACGTAGTTCAGCAGGTGCGGGTCCATGTGCATCTCGGTACCGATGCCGTGGCCGCCGTAGTCCTCGATGATCCCGTACCGGCCGCCGCCCGGCTTGGGCTGACGGCGGATGTAGGTCTCGATGGCGCGGGAGATGTCGAGCAGGCGGTTGCCGACCTTCATCGCCGCGATGCCGGCCCACATCGACTCCTCGGTCACCCGGGAGAGCTCGATCAGCTCCGGCGCGTGACCGGACCCCACGAAGGCGGTGTAGGCGGCGTCGCCGTGCCAGCCGTCGACGATCGCCCCGCAGTCGACGGAGATGACGTCCCCGTCCTTGAGGACGACGTCCTCGGACGGGATGCCGTGGACGACCACCTCGTTCACGGATGTGCAGATCGTCGCGGGGAAGCCCCCGTAGCCGAGGAAGTTCGGCGTCGCGTTGTGCTCCGCGAGCACCTTGCGCGCCACCTCGTCCAGGTCCTTCGTCGTCGCCCCGGGCACGGCCGCCTCACGCGTCGCCGCGTGGATGGCGGCGACGACCAGCCCCGCCGCACGCATCTTGGCGATCTGCTCGGGGCTCTTGATCTGGACCATGGGAGCGGGGACCTTTCTGAAGCGGAAGACACGGCCGACGTCTTCAACGATACGTGCACGGGAACATGCTGATCTGCGGACCGCCGCGGCCGGCCCGCGCCCGCGCGGAACCGGGCCGCGCACCACCCCCCGCCCCACAGCACAGCCGCGGCCCTCTCAGGAGGAACCGCGGCTGCGATCGGCGGGAGGGACTAGGCGTCGGCGCCCTCACGCTTCAGCGCCTCCAGCGCCCGCCGCGTGACGTCGTCCACGGCGCCCATCGCCGGGATCGTCACCACGAGACCCTGCCCCTTGTAGTAGTCGATGATCGGCTCGGTCTGCGTGTGGTAGACCTCCAGCCGCTTCCGCACGGTGTCCTCGGAGTCGTCGTCCCGCTGGTACAGCTCACCGCCGCACACGTCGCAGGCGCCCTCCTGCTGCGGGCGGCGGTACTCGTCGTGGAACACGTGGCTGGAGTCGTTGCGGCAGATCCGCCGGCCGGCGATCCGCTTGACGACCTCTTCCTCGGGGACCTCCAGGTCCAGCACCGCGTCCAGCGAGATGCCCTCGGACCGCAGCAGCTCGTCCAGCGCCTCGGCCTGCGAGACGTTGCGCGGGAAACCGTCCAGCAGGAAGCCCCCCTCGGCGTCGGGCTGCTCCATGCGGTCCTTGGCCATGGCGATGGTCACCTCGTCGGGAACCAGGTTGCCGGCGTCCATGTAGGACTTCGCGAGCTTGCCCAGCTCCGTCTGCCGGCTGATGTTCGCCCGGAACAGATCACCCGTGGAGATGTGGGGGATACGGAGCTTCTCGGCAAGGCGCGTGGCCTGCGTTCCCTTACCGGCACCCGGCGGCCCGACGAGGACGATTCGCATCAGCGGAGGAACCCTTCGTAATTGCGCTGCTGGAGCTGGCTCTCGATCTGCTTCACCGTCTCGAGGCCCACACCCACGATGATCAGGATGCTGGTGCCGCCGAAGGGGAAGTTCTGGCTCGCGCCGAACCCGACCAACGCCATTGTTGGCACGAGAGCAATCAGACCCAGGTACAGCGAACCCGGCCAGGTGATCCGGTTGAGCACGTAGGACAGGTACTCAGCGGTCGGTCGGCCAGCCCGGATGCCCGGGATGAAGCCACCATACTTCTTCATGTTGTCGGCGACTTCCTCGGGGTTGAAGGAGATCGCCACGTAGAAGAACGCGAAGAAAACGATCAGCAGGAAGTACGCGGTGATGTAGATCGGGTGGTCGCCCTTGGTCAGGTTCTGCTGCACCCAGGCCTTCCAGCCCGAGTTCCCTCCGGAGAACTGGGCGATCAGTGCCGGGATGTAGAGCAGCGACGACGCGAAGATGACCGGGATCACACCGGCCTGGTTGACCTTCAGCGGGATGTACGTGGACGTGCCGCCGTAGGAGCGCCGGCCGATCATGCGCTTGGCGTACTGCACCGGGATGCGGCGCTGGGCCTGCTCGACGAAGACGACCAGGCCGACCATGACCAGGCCGACGAGGATGACGGTGCCGAACTCGATCCAGCCGCCGGCGAGCGTGCCCTGCTTCTTGATGGCCCACAGCGCGGACGGGAACGTCGCGGCGATCGAGATGAACATCAGGATCGACATGCCGTTGCCGATGCCGCGGTCGGTGACCAGCTCACCGAGCCACATGACGACCGCCGTACCGGCGGTCATGCAGATGACCATCGTGATGGTGGTGAAGATCGCGCGGTCCGGCACGATGCTGCCGGCGACGGTGCAGCCGGAGAACAGGGCGCCGCTGCGGGCGGTGGCCACCAGGCCCGTGCCCTGCAGGATGGCCAGCGCCACCGTCAGGTAGCGGGTGTACTGCGTGATCTTCGCGGTGCCGGTCTGCCCCTCCTTCTTAAGGGCTTCCAGACGCGGGATCACCACGGTCAGCAGCTGCAGAATGATGCTCGCCGTGATGTACGGCATGATGCCCAGCGCGAAGACCGTGATCTGCAGCAGCGCACCGCCACTGAACATGTTGACCAGGCCGAAGAGGCCCTGGTTGCCGGAGGCCTCGGTCACGCACTGCTGGACGGCCTTGTAGTTGACACCCGGGATCGGGATGTGGGTACCGACCCGGTACACCACGATGATGCCGAGCGTGAAGAGCAGCTTCTTGCGCAGGTCGGGCGTCCTGAACGCCCGGGCGAACGCGGTGAGCACGGTGCCTCCTGCGACCCCCGCGCAATGCGTCAAGGGTGACGGTCTTGAGGTCCAACAGAACAACGACTTTTACAACGGTTCACTGCCGCCGGGAGTGCCCGTGGTGCGGCGCCCGCTGTGAGAGGACAGTGCAGGCCACCTTACCGGCGACACCGCCCCCCTTGGAACGACCAACCGGGGATACCCCATATGTGGGTATCCCCGGTCGGGATCGTTCAGGTCATCGAGACGTCCGGGACGATCAGACGAGCTCGGTGACGGTACCGCCGGCGGCGGTGATCTTCTCCTTGGCGGAGCCGGAGACGGCGTCCACCGTCACCTGCAGCGCCACGGAGACCTCGCCCTGGCCGAGGACCTTGACGAGGCTGTTCTTGCGAACGGCACCCTTGGCCACCAGGCCCTCGACGGTGACCTCGCCACCCTCGGGGTAGAGCGCGGCCAGCTTGTCGAGGTTCACGACCTGGTACTCGGTCTTGAACGGGTTCTTGAAGCCCTTCAGCTTCGGGAGACGCATGTGGAGCGGCATCTGGCCACCCTCGAAGCTCTCCGGAACCTGGTAACGGGCCTTCGTGCCCTTCGTACCACGACCGGCCGTCTTACCCTTCGACGCCTCACCACGACCGACACGGGTCTTCGCGGTCTTGGCGCCGGGGGCGGGACGGAGGTTGTGGATCTTGAGCGGCTTCTGCTCCGCCATGATCAGTCGACCTCCTCGACCGTCACGAGGTGGCGGACGGTGTGCACCATGCCGCGGAACTCGGGGCGGTCCTCCTTGACGACCACGTCACCCAGGCGCTTCAGGCCCAGGGAACGCAGGGTGTCGCGGTGGTTCTGCTTGCTGCCGATGTAGGACTTGACCTGCGTGATCTTGAGCTGCGGCATGATTACGCACCCGCCCCGGCACGTGCACGAAGGAGAGCCGCGGGGGCGACGTCCTCGAGGGGCAGACCGCGGCGGGCCGCGATCTCCTCGGGACGCTGCAGGCCCTTCAGGGCCTCCACGGTCGCGTGCACGATGTTGATCGCGTTGTCGGAGCCGAGCGACTTCGACAGCACGTCGTGGATACCGGCGCACTCGAGCACGGCACGCACCGGGCCACCGGCGATCACACCGGTACCGGGCGACGCGGGCTTGAGCAGCACGACGCCGGCAGCCTTCTCACCCTGGATCGGGTGCGGGATGGTGCCCTGGATCCGGGGGACCTTGAAGAAGTGCTTCTTGGCCTCCTCCACACCCTTGGCGATGGCGGCCGGCACCTCCTTGGCCTTGCCGTATCCGACACCCACGGTGCCGTCACCGTCGCCCACCACGACCAGCGCGGTGAAGCTGAAGCGACGACCACCCTTCACAACCTTGGCGACGCGGTTGATCGCGACGACGCGCTCAACGTACGCGGTCTTCTCGGCGGCAGCTGCGCCGCCGTCACGGCCCTTCCGGTCCCGCCGCTCGCCGCCACCGGCACCGCCACCGCGGCGCTGGGGTCCAGCCATTGGAATTACCTCTCTCTGTCTCCGCTAGCTACGGAACCGACTCAGAACTTGAGTCCGGCTTCGCGGGCGGCGTCCGCCAGGGCGGCGATGCGCCCGGCGTACTGGTTACCACCACGGTCGAACACGACGGCCTCGACACCGGCGGCCTTGGCACGCTCGGCGACCAGGGCGCCGACCTGCTTGGCCTGCGCGGACTTGTCGCCCTCGCCACCGCGGATCGACGTGTCCAGGGTGGACGCCGACGCCAGGGTGTGGCCCTTGAGGTCGTCGATCACCTGCGCCACGATGTGACGGTTGGAGCGGGTCACGACCAGACGGGGACGCTCCGCCGTACCGGCGATCCGCTTGCGGATCCGGAGGTGACGGCGCTTGATCGCGGCGCGCTTGTAGGCGTCGCCCTTGAGGATCTTCTGCCCGTATGCCATGGCTTACTTACCCGCCTTTCCGACCTTGCGGCGGATGACTTCGCCCTCGTACTTGACGCCCTTGGCCTTGTACGGGTCGGGCTTGCGCAGCTTGCGGATGTTGGCCGCAACCTCGCCGACCTTCTGCTTGTCGATGCCCTCGACCGAGAAGCGGGTCGGGGTCTCCACCTTGAAGGTGATGCCCTCGGGCGCCTCGACGGTGATCGGGTGGCTGTAGCCGAGCGCGAACTCGAGGTTCGAGCCCTTGGCGGCCACGCGGTAACCGACACCGCTGATCTCGAGCTTCTTCACGTAACCCTGGGTCACGCCGGTGATCATGTTCGCCACCAGCGTGCGGGACAGGCCGTGGAGAGCCTTGTTCTGACGCTCGTCGTTGGGGCGGGTCACCTGCAGGGTGCCGTCCTCGCCCTTGACGATCTCGATCGGCGCCACGACGGTGTGGGTCAGTTCGCCCTTGGGGCCCTTGACCTTGACCGTACGGCCGTCGATGGTGACGTCCACGCCGGCGGGAACCGCGATGGGGAGCTTGCCGATGCGCGACATAGCTGTTTCCTCCGTTCCCTTCCGTTACCAGACGTAGGCGAGGACTTCCCCACCCACGCCCTTCTTGCCGGCCTGCTTGTCGGTGAGGAGCCCGTGCGACGTGGAGATGATCGCCACGCCGAGGCCGCCGAGCACCTTCGGCAGGTTGGTGGACTTCGCGTACACCCGGAGACCGGGCTTGGAGATCCGCTTGATGCCCGCGATGGAGCGCTCACGGTTGGGGCCGAACTTCAGCTCCAGGACGAGGTTCTTGCCCACCTGGGCGTCCTCGACCTTCCAGCCCGTGATGAAGCCCTCCTGCTGGAGGATCTCCGCGATGTGCGACTTGATCTTCGAGTGCGGCATCGCCACGGTGTCGTGGTATGCCGAGTTCGCGTTCCGCAGACGCGTAAGCATGTCTGCGATCGGATCAGTCATGGTCATGAATTGGCCTTCGGCCTCTCTCGCCGGGGTTTCCTGGTGCGCCATCCCTCTCCCCGATCCGAGACGGGACGGGTGCGGCGCGGTGGACCTACGGCGTAGTAAGTCGTACGGGCACGGCAGGTGCCCAACCCCACAAGCCTAAGGCATGCGGGCTGGGCTCCCTGCCGTCCCAGTTGCTTACCGAGAGACTCTTGGATCCCGAACTGCCGGGATTACCAGGAGCTCTTGGTCACGCCCGGCAGCTCGCCACGGTGAGCCATCTCACGAAGGCACACGCGGCACAGGCCGAACTTGCGGAAAACGGAGTGCGGACGGCCGCAGCGCTGGCAGCGGGTGTACGCGCGCACACCGAACTTGGGCTTGCGAGCAGCCTTGGCAATCAGAGCCTTCTTCGCCATCTCGCTCACGCCTCCTTGAACGGGAAGCCGAGGTGACGAAGGAGCGCGCGGCCCTCAGCGTCGTTGGTCGCCGTGGTGACCACGGTGATGTCCATACCCCGGACGCGGTCGATCTTGTCCTGGTCGATCTCGTGGAACATGACCTGCTCCGTGAGACCGAAGGTGTAGTTGCCACGGCCGTCGAACTGCTTGGGGGACAGGCCGCGGAAGTCGCGGATGCGCGGCAGCGCGAGCGACAGGGTGCGGTCCAGGAACTCCCACATGCGGTCGCCACGGAGCGTGACGTGGGCACCGATCGGCTGGCCCTCGCGCAGCTTGAACTGCGCGATGGACTTGCGGGCCTTGGTGACCGCCGGCTTCTGGCCGGTGATCGTGGTGAGGTCGCGGATGGCGCCCTCGATCAGCTTGGAGTCGCGGGCGGCGTCGCCCACACCCATGTTGACCACGATCTTGACGAGACCCGGAATCTGCATGACGTTCTCGTACTTGAACTCGTCACGCATCTTCGGGGCGATCTCGTCCCGGTACTTCTGCTTCAGACGCGGAGTGGTGGTGGTAGCCATCAGATGTCCTCACCCGTCCGCTTGGCAACGCGGATCTTGTTGCCCTCGTCGTCGAAGCGGTAACCGACGCGGGTCACGACCTTCTGGCCGTCCTTCTCCACGACGAGCTGAACGTTGCTCACGTGGATCGGGGCCTCGGTGGTCACGATCCCGCCGGCCTGCGAACCGCCAGCGGTCGGACCGGCCTTGGTGTGCTTCTTGACCCGGTTGACACCCTCGACCAGGACGCGGTCCTCGCGGGGGAAGGCCGCGATGACCTTGCCCTGCTTGCCCTTGTCCTTGCCGGTGATGACCTGAACCAGGTCGCCCTTCTTGATCTTCATGCTCACAGCACCTCCGGCGCGAGGGAGATGATCTTCATGAACTTCTTCTCGCGCAGCTCACGGCCCACCGGGCCGAAGATACGGGTGCCGCGAGGGTCGCCGTCGTTCTTCAGAATGACGGCGGCGTTCTCGTCGAAGCGGATGTACGAGCCGTCCTGACGGCGGCGCTCCTTGACGGTGCGAACGATGACCGCCTTGACGACGTCACCCTTCTTCACGTTGCCACCGGGGATCGCGTCCTTGACGGTGGCGACGATGACGTCACCGATACCCGCGTAGCGGCGACCGGAGCCACCGAGCACACGGATGCAAAGGATTTCCTTCGCACCAGTGTTGTCGGCGACACGCAGTCGCGACTCCTGCTGGATCACGTCTATCTCCTGATCGTCTGCCGGTTCCCCGGGGGCCGCATCTCAGCGGCCCCCGGAGCCTGGCGGAACTGACCTGCGGGGTCTGCCCCACAGGCGTATCTGGTGGAATTCGCTTGCGCGAATTACCTACTTGGCCTTCTCGAGGATCTCGACGACGCGCCAGCGCTTGGTCGCGGACAGCGGCCGGGTCTCCATCAGGAGGACGCGGTCGCCGACACCCGCGGCGTTCTGCTCGTCGTGTGCCTTGAGCTTGCTGGTACGGCGGATGACCTTGCCGTACAGCGCGTGCTTGACGCGGTCCTCGACGGCGACGACGACGGTCTTGTCCATCTTGTCGCTGACGACCAGACCCTCACGGGTCTTGCGGAAGCCGCGCGCTTCCTTGTTCTCAGTCACGTTGCTCTCGCTCATGCGTTCTCCACCGTTTCGATGCCCAGCTCACGCTCGCGCATCAGGGTGTAGATCCGCGCGATGTCCTTGCGGACCGCCTTGAGACGGCCGTGGTTCTCGAGCTGACCGGTCGCCGCCTGGAAGCGGAGGTTGAACAGCTCTTCCTTGGCCTCGCGGAGCTTACCCAGAAGCTCCTCGTTGCCCAGCTCGCGCAGCTCGGACGCCTTGGTACCGGCCGACATCACGCTTCACCTGCCTCGCGCTTGACGATCCGGCACTTCATCGGCAGCTTGTGGGCCGCACGAAGGAGCGCCTCACGGGCGATCTTCTCGTTGGGGTACGACAGCTCGAACATCACGCGTCCGGGCTTGACGTTGGCCACCCACCACTCCGGCGAACCCTTACCGGAACCCATGCGGGTCTCGGCCGGCTTCTTGGTCAGCGGGCGGTCCGGGTAGATGTTGATCCAGACCTTGCCGCCACGCTTGATGTGACGGGTCATGGCGATACGAGCCGCCTCGATCTGGCGGTTCGTGACGTAGGCCGGGGTCAGCGCCTGGATGCCGTACTCGCCGAACGCAACCTGCGTCCCACCCTTGGACATACCGCTGCGCTTCGGGTGGTGCTGCTTGCGGTGCTTGACCCTACGGGGGATCAGCATTTCGGTCAGGCCTCCGTTCCGGTGCTCTCAGCCGGAGCGGCAGCCGCCGGAGCCTCGGCCTTGGGGGCCTCGGCGGCGGGAGCCGACTGCTGCTGCGGCTTGCGACCGCGCCGCTCGCCACCGCGGCCACCACGGGCCGGGCGGTCGGCGCCACCGCGGGCCGGGCGGTTACCCGCACGGGCGGCAGCGTTCTCGGCGCGGACCTCGGCGATGTTCTTGACGTCGCCCTTGTAGATCCAGACCTTCACACCGATGCGGCCGAAGGTCGTCTTGGCCTCGAAGAAGCCGTAGTCCACGTTCGCACGGAGCGTGTGCAGGGGCACACGGCCCTCGCGGTAGAACTCCGAGCGGGACATCTCGGCGCCACCGAGGCGGCCACCGCACTGGATCTTGATGCCCTTGGCGCCGGCCTTCATCGCCGACTGCATGCTCTTGCGCATGGCACGGCGGAAGGAGACGCGGGAGGACAGCTGCTCGGCGACGGCCTGGGCCACGAGCTGAGCGTCGGTCTCGGGGTTCTTGACCTCGAGGATGTTCAGCTGGACCTGCTTGCCCGTGAGCTTCTCGAGGTCACCGCGGATGCGGTCGGCCTCGGCGCCACGGCGGCCGATGACGATGCCCGGACGCGCGGTGTGGATGTCGACGCGGACGCGGTCACGGGTGCGCTCGATCTCCACCTTGGAGATGCCCGCGCGCTCCATGCCGGACGTCATCATCCGGCGGATGGCGACGTCTTCCTTGACGTAGTCCTTGTAGAGCTTGTCGGCGTACCACCGCGACTTGAAGTCGGTGGTGATACCGAGCCGGAACCCGTGCGGGTTTACCTTCTGGCCCATTACCGGGTTCCTTCCTTGCTGCTGACGACCACGGTGATGTGGCTGGTCCGCTTGCGGATCCGGTAGGCACGGCCCTGGGCACGCGGACGGAACCGCTTCAGGGTCGGGCCCTCGTCGACGTAGGCCTCGGAAACGAAGAGGCTGTCGACATCGGTGTGGTCGTAGTTGTGCGCGGCGTTGGCGATGGCGCTGTCCAGCACCTTGCCGACCGGCACGCTCGCGGCCTGCGGGGCGAAACGCAGGACCGCCTGAGCCTCCGTGGCGGCCATGCCACGGATGAGGTCCACCACGCGGCGGGCCTTCATGGGCGTGACGCGGATGTACCGCGCCTGGGCCCTGGCTTCCATGGTTGTCCCTTCAGTGTTTGTCATTGGTCGTTTGCACCCCGCCAACTAGCGGCGCTTCGACTTCCGGTCTTCCTTGACGTGACCCCGGAAGGTGCGCGTCGGCGAGAACTCGCCGAGCTTGTGGCCGACCATCGACTCGGTGACAAACACCGGGATGTGGGTCTTGCCGTTGTGCACCGCGATCGTGTGGCCCAGCATCGCCGGGACGATCATCGAGCGGCGGGACCAGGTCTTGATGACGTTCTTGGTGCCGGCTTCGTTCTGCGAGTCCACCTTCTTGATGAGGTGGTCGTCGACGAAAGGCCCCTTCTTCAAGCTACGAGGCATCTCAACCCGTCCTTAGCGCTTCTTGTTCGTCTTGCGGCGGCGGACGATGTACTTGTTGCTCGCCTTCTTGGGAGAACGAGTACGACCTTCCTTCTGACCCCAGGGGCTGACCGGGTGGCGGCCACCCGAGGTCTTGCCCTCACCACCACCGTGGGGGTGGTCAACCGGGTTCATCGCCACACCGCGAACGGTCGGGCGGACGCCCAGCCAGCGCTTGCGGCCGGCCTTGCCCCAGTTGATGTTGCTCTGCTCGGCGTTGCCGACCTCGCCGACGGTGGCGCGGCAGCGCACGTCGACCAGGCGGATCTCGCCGGAGGGCATGCGGAGGTGGGCCATCGAGCCCTCCTTCGCGAGCAGCTGCACGGAGGCACCGGCGGAGCGGGCGAACTTGGCGCCGCCACCCGGACGGAGCTCGATCGCGTGCAGCGTCGTACCCACCGGGATGTTGCGGAGCGCCAGGTTGTTGCCCGGCTTGATGTCGGCCCCGGGACCGTTCTCGACGCGGTCGCCCTGCTGCAGGTTGCGCGGCGCGAGGATGTAGCGCTTCTCGCCGTCGGCGTAGTGCAGCAGCGCGATGCGCGCGGTGCGGTTGGGGTCGTACTCGATGTGCGCGACCTTCGCCGGCACGCCGTCCTTGTCGTGACGACGGAAGTCGATCACGCGGTAGGCGCGCTTGTGTCCGCCACCCTGGTGGCGCACGGTCACACGACCGGAATTGTTACGGCCGCCCTTGCTGTGCAGGGGACGGACCAGCGACTTCTCCGGCGTGGACCGCGTGACCTCGACGAAGTCGGCGACGCTGGCGCCACGACGGCCAGGAGTCGTCGGCTTGTACTTGCGGATACCCATTGTCTCTCAGTCCTCGGAAAGTTCCGATTATCTGGACGTTCCGGACCGCCGTCAGGCGGTCGGACCGCCGAAGATGTCGATACGGTCGCCCTCTGCGAGGGTCACGATCGCGCGCTTGGTGGCGGCGCGCTGGCCGAAACCGGTGCGGGTCCGCTTGCGCTTGCCCTGGCGGTTGATCGTGTTGACCCCGGTGACCTTGACCTCGAAGACCGCCTGGACGGCCTGCTTGATCTGGGTCTTGTTGGCGTTCGTGTCCACGATGAACGTGTACTTGTTCTCGTCGAGGAGCGCGTAGCTCTTCTCCGAGACGACCGGCTTGATCAGGACGTCACGGGGGTCCGTGTACGACTTGCTCAGCGGGGTCTCGACGGTGTTCTTGCCCTCGGTGGCGTGGCGGCGCGCCTTGGCGACGCGCGCGGCCTTGGCGGCCTTGGCGGCCTTCGAGGCGATGGAGGGGTGACGCGTAGCCATCAGGCCTCGCTCCCTTCGGTGTCGTTGGCCGTGTTCGGGCCGGCGACGAAGGACTCGAAAGCGGCCTTGGTGAAGACCACGTCGTCCGAGACGAGAACGTCGTACGTGTTCAGCTGGCCCGGCTCCAGGATGTGGACCTGGGGCAGGTTGCGGGCGGACAGCCACGCGGCCTCGTCCGAGCGCTCGGCGACGAGCAGCAGGTTCTTGCGCTCGCTGATCTTGCCGAACAGGCTCTTGGCGGCCTTGGTGGAGACGTCGCCCTCGACCACGCCGGAGACGACGTGGATGCGGTCGTGGCGGGCCCGGTCGGTGAGGGCGTGGCGCAGGGCCGCGGCCTTCATCTTCTTCGGGGTCCGCTGCGAGTAGTCGCGCGGCACGGGACCGTGCACGACGCCACCACCGGCGAACTGCGGCGCGCGGGTCGAGCCCTGACGGGCGCGACCGGTGCCCTTCTGGCGGTACGGCTTCTTGCCACCGCCGCGGACCTCGCCACGGGTCTTGGTCTTGTGCGTGCCCTGACGGGCCGCGGCCAGCTGCGCGACGACGACCTGGTGGATCAGCGGGATGCTGACCTTCTCAACGCCGAAGATCTCCGCGGGGAGCTCGACGGAACCGGCCTTGTCGCCCGCCGGCGAAAGGATGTCAACAGTGCTCATCGGTTACCTCAGGCCCCCTTGGCCGCGGTGCGGACCAGGACGAGGCCGCCGTTCGGACCGGGAACCGCGCCCTTGATGAGCAGCAGACCCTTCTCCGCGTCAACGGCGTGGACGGTCAGGTTCTGGGTGGTGACCCGCTCGTTGCCCATGCGACCCGCCATGCGGAGGCCCTTGAACACACGGCCCGGGGTGGCGCAGCCACCGATGGAACCGGGCGAGCGGTGCTTGCGCTGGGTGCCGTGACCGGCGCCGAGACCACGGAAGTTGTGGCGCTTCATGACACCGGCGAAGCCCTTGCCCTTGCTCTTGCCGGTCACGTCGACCTTCACGCCGGCCTCGAACACCTCGGCGGTGACTTCCTGGCCGAGGGTGTACTCGGCGGCGTCCGCGGTGCGGATCTCGACGAGGTGACGACGGGGGGTGACGTCGGCCTTCGCGAAGTGGCCCTTGAGGGGCTTGTTCACCTTGCGCGGGTCGATCTCGCCGAAGGCGATCTGGACGGACTCGTAGCCGTCGACGTCGTTCGTACGGACCTGGGTGACGACGTTGGGTCCGGCCTTGACGACGGTGACCGGGACGACACGGTTGTTCTCGTCCCACACCTGCGTCATGCCGAGCTTCTCGCCCAGGATGCCCTTGATCTGCTTAGCCATCTCTCAGATCACCGCGCCTCAGAGCTTGATCTCGATGTCGACACCGGCCGGGAGGTCGAGTCGCATCAGAGAGTCAACGGTCTTGGGAGTGGGGTCGAGGATGTCGATCAGGCGCTTGTGCGTGCGCATCTCGAAGTGCTCGCGCGAGTCCTTGTACTTGTGCGGCGACTTGATGACGCAGTACACGTTCTTCTCAGTGGGCAGCGGCACCGGGCCCGCGACCGACGCACCAGTACGCGTCACCGTCTCGACGATCTTCTTCGCCGAGGAGTCGATGACCTCGTGGTCGTAGGCCTTGAGCCGGATGCGGATCTTCTGTCCCGCCATGGCTACTTCGTAGTCCTGTCTCTCTATACGCTCCGGAACCCGGTGATCTCTGCGTTCCTCCGACCCACGCGGTCGGGCGTGTCGCGCTCCCGCTGACACAGATGTCCCTTGATCGAACATCCCTGCGGGATTGCACACGGCCCTACCGGAACCGCGGCCGGAGGTGCAGCGTCCGACGTGCTGACGCGCGACCCACCGGGTGCCTGGCCGGCGCCGCGCCCACGCTTCCCGGAAGATTCCCGTACGTCCGCCCCAGCGCTGCCGTGAGGCAGTTAGGACGACGAGTACTGTGGGACTCGCTTCCGGTCCTCCCGGCGGGAGGCGCGCAGCATCAACGCTCGACCGAGCAACTCGGACAGTCTGCCACACCGGCCGGGTGGCTGGCCAATCGAGCCGATGAGATTACCCCGGGAGTGACGTAGGTCAAACCGGGTGCGCGCGTGTTCCCCGAACGTGCGCTCCGGCGATGCCGGTCGGTCCGCACTCACGGCCCGCCACGAACCCGTGCCCCGGACCGGCCACCGTTGACTACGTGGTTGCCCGCCCCCTGGTCACCGGCCGGTCCGCTGCCTGCGCTCTGCCCTGGCCGGCGGCGGCAGCGGACCGGGAGTGCCACGGCTCAGATGACGCCCTGAGCCAGCATCGCGTCGGCGACACGCTCGAAGCCGGCGATGTTCGCGCCGGTCACGTAGTCGCCGGGTGCGCCGTAGCGGTCGGCGGTCTCGCTGCACGTGGCGTGGATGTCCGTCATGATCCGCGCCAGCTCCTCCTCGACGCGGGCGGCCGGCCACGCGGTGCGCGAGGCGTTCTGCGCCATCTCCAGGGCGCTGACGGCGACCCCGCCCGCGTTCGCCGCCTTGCCCGGGCCGAAGGCCACCCCCGCCTGCCGGAACAGCTGCACGGCCGCCGGCGTCGTCGGCATGTTCGCGCCCTCGGCCACGGCCTTCACCCCGTTGCGGACGAGGGCGGCCGCGTCGTCCTCGTCCAGCTCGTTCTGCGTGGCGGACGGCAGGGCCACATCGGCCGGCACCTCCCAGACCCGGCCGCCGGGCACGAACCGGGCCGAGGCCCCCCGCCGCTCGGCGTACTCACCGATCCGGCCGCGCTCGACCTCCTTGACCAGCTGGAGCAGCTCCAGGTCGATGCCCTTGTCGTCGACCACGTATCCGCTGGAGTCCGAGCAGGTCAACGGGTTCGCGCCGAGGTCCAGCAGCTTCTCGATCGTGTAGATCGCCACGTTCCCGGAACCGGAGACGACCGCCGTCTGCCCCTCCAGCTCCTCACCGCGCTCACGCAGCATCGCCTCCGCGAACAGCACGCTGCCGTACCCGGTCGCCTCCGGCCGGATCAGGGAACCGCCCCACAGCGAGCCCTTGCCGGTGAGGACGCCGGCCTCCCAGCGGTTGGTGATCCGCCGGTACTGGCCGAACAGGTAGCCGATCTCGCGGCCGCCCACACCGATGTCGCCGGCCGGGACGTCGGTGTGCTCACCGATGTGCCGGTGCAGCTCCGTCATGAACGACTGGCAGAACCGCATGACCTCCGCGTCGCTGCGTCCGCGCGGGTCGAAATCGCTGCCGCCCTTGCCGCCGCCGATGCCGAGCCCGGTCAACGCGTTCTTGAAGACCTGCTCGAAGCCGAGGAACTTCACGATGCCCAGGTTCACCGACGGGTGGAAACGCAGACCCCCCTTGTACGGACCCAGCGCGCTGTTGAACTCCACCCGGAAGCCCCGGTTCACGTGCACCCGGCCCCGGTCGTCCTGCCACGGCACCCGGAAGATGATCTGCCGCTCCGGCTCGCACAGCCGCTCGACGAGCCCCGGCTCCGCGTACTCCGGCCGCGTCGCGAGCACCGGCGCCAGCGTGTCCAGCACCTCGTGCACGGCCTGGTGGAACTCGGGCTGGGCGGGATTGCGGCGCTCGATCTCGGCGCGCAGGGTGTCGAGCCGGCTCTGGGCGTCGGGTCGGGTCGTCGTCATGGGTCCCCTTCTGGCACTGCTGCCACCGGCACGAGACCGGTGATGGGCGCTCGGCGCCTTCGCCGGGCGCAGGACGGGGCCGCTCCGGAAGCCGGTCCTCAACCCACGGCCCGGTCCTCCGGGAACGGCCGATTCCCCAGTGTCCTCCGGGTGTGAACACGATGCCAGCAGCATGACCGAGGCACCCGCCGGTTTCCCAGGCAGGCACGGCACGTCCCGCCCGAGCCCGGCCTGCCCGCTCCTCCGCCGTCGCCCCGGGACCGGTTCGAGCCCGGCCTGCCCGCTCCCCCGCCGTCGCGCCGGGACCGGTTCGAGCCCGGCCTGCCCGCTCCCCCGCCGTCGCCCCGGGACCGGTTCGAGCCGCGGGGTGGTGGCCTCTCAACGCAGGGAGGGGTGTGACTCCGTACGCAGTTTCCACAGGTCCGGGCGCATGATCGCGCGGCTGGTGTCCGGCCAGGCGAGCCGGACGGACGTGAAGACGATCAGGCCCTCGGCGACCGCGCCGAGCAGTACGGCGACGATTCTGGGGCCGACACCCAGCAGGGCCGGGGCGGCGACGAGGGCCGCGGCCAGCAGGAGCACCAGCGTGCGGGAGTGCACGCCCGGCGTGTAACGGGAGGGTCGCGCGAGCGGACGGGCCCGCGCCGCGGCCTCGGTGGCCTGCAGCGGCACGTTTCCGCCGCGCAGCCAGGGCCCCCAGTCCTCCTCGTAGGTCTCGCCCCACACGACGTGTCCACTGTCGGTGACCAGCGCGGCCGGCACGGTGCGTCGCCTGTCGGTGGCCGCGATCTCCTTCCACAGGGCCGGCCAGCACAGCCAACCCGTGTGCCCCCCGAGCCGGGCGGCGGCGTGGGCGAGGTGCCGCTCCCCGTTCGGAATACGGAAGTTGGCACCCTGCATCGGCCCGAACCGCACGCGCCCGGCGGGGCCGGTGTCGGGCACGAGGTCGATCGCGTACGTGGTGTGGGTGTCGACCTTGCCCGTGCCCTTCCTGGCGGGGGTGCGGTAGTCCTGCCTCACCGGCGTACCGACCCGTACGCGCAGGGCGTGTACGCGTCCCGCCGCCGCGTCCTTGCGCAACAGCCGGTGCGGGGCTTCGAGCTGCCTGGTCAGGAGGCCGATGCCATAGAGGGAAGGGACCAGCCCGTAGACGAAGGTGACCGCGCACAGCGCGACGCCGAGGCGCGAGCCACCGGTGCCGTAGGCGCTGCGGGCGACGGCGTACGGGGCCCAGACCACGAGGTAGGTGGCCGCGATCCGCCCCCAGTCCCGCCGCAGCGGGCCGAGCCTGGCGGGTATCCCCGTGCGGGCGGCCACGGCGGGCAGCGTGTCGTAGACCGGAGCGGCCTTCACGGCGGCCACCCAGCCGCAGGCCAGCACGGCCGCGAGGGCGAGCGGCACGAGCACGTCCCACCGCTGCGCGCCGGCGTCGTGGGGCGGTGCGTCGAAGGGGTGCCGCACGATCGCGGCGGCCAGCGCCACCGCCGCGCTCAGCAGCGCGGCGGCGCCGAGTCCGACGGCCGGCGGCGTGGACCTGTGCTGCCGCATACGGGCCTCCCCCTGGCCGTTCGATCTCTGCGAGCGTGTGCTCGGGTGAGCCTACGGAGAAGAGCGGGTGCGGGGAAGGGCTGCTCGGGCGTCCGACGCGGGTGGGTGGGCGTTCGACGCGGGGTGGGCCGGCGTGCGACGCCGGCGGCTCGATGCGACGCCCGGTGCATCGACGTCCGACGCCCGGTGGATCGACGTCCGACGCGCGGTGCATCGACGTCCGACGCCCGGTGAATCGACGTCCGACGCCCGCGGCGCCGGGCCCCGGACAGGAGGCGGACCGGACCCCGGCCGCCGGTGCCGGTGGATCGACGCTCGGCGGACCTGCGGCTATACGGGCGAACGCCGCCGTCTGCTCACGGCGTAGGCCGCGCCGCCCCCGCCCAGGACCAGGACGGCACCGGCGCCCAGTCCGACCCACAGCATGCTGTTGCCGTCCCCCTCGGACGACGAACCGGCGGCCGCCGCCTCGCCCCCCTTCGCCGCACCGCCGGCTCCGTGCGCGGCGGGGGCGCTCTCCGACGGAGAGGACGACGCGGCGGCGGCGAGGTCGGGCAGGGGGTAGACGTCGGCCGGTCCCGGGTCACCCGGGTCCCGCAGGGCGATGCGCGGCCGGACGATGCCGTAGCCGATGGAGTCGTTGCGCTTCGCGCCGTTCGTGGGCCCGCCGATCGTGTTGAGCATGACGCGCAGGACCTGGTTGTTGGTCCAGTCCGGATGCGCGGCCCAGATCAGAGCGGCACTGGCGGAGGCGATGGCGGTGGCGTCGCTGGTGCCGCCACTCTGGCAGAAGCCGGTCTTGCCCGTACAGGCGGCGACCATGTCCTCCCCCGGTGCGGCGATGTCGACGTTGGGTCCGAACTGCGAGAACGAGCTTCTGCGGAGGTTCTTCCCCACGGCCGCGACCCCGACGACACCAGGAGTCGAAGCGGGGTATTCGAGAGGATTCCCCTTTTCGGCCTTGTTCCCGACAGCAGCGAATATCAAGGCTCCCTTGTCCAGGGCGTACTTCACCGAAGCGGTCAGCTCCGGCGAACCTTCCTCCTGCCCCAGCGAGATGTTGATCACCTTCGCGCCCGCGTCCACCGCATATCGAATCGCCTGCGGCAGCAGCTCATTGAACTGCTTGACGGCCTCTGCCTCATTGGCCGCCGATTCAGCCTGCGGCATCCGGATGGGCAGGATCTCCGTACCCGGTGCCAGGCCGAAGGCGCCGTTTCCGCCATTGGCTGCCCCCGTCCCGGCGATGAGGGCGGCCATTCCGGTTCCATGGCCTCCGTGATCGGTGTGCTCATCTCCCGGCTGCCTCTCGGCAAAATCCCTGCCCTGCAGGACTTGGCCCTTCAGATCGGGGATGTCCGGGTCCACCCCGGTGTCGATCACAGCGACCGTGACGCCCTTGCCGGTGCTGGTCCGCCACATCTGCTCGGCCTTCATGGCGTCGAGGAACCACTGCTGCGCGCGCATGCCCTCCGCACGCGCAGGCGCGTCCACAGCGCCCGCCATCAGCAGACCCAGCACCACCGCTGCTGCGGCTTTGCGGCGACCGGGCCGGCGCTTACCGATGAGCATGAGCTCCACTCCGCCTCTCAGCAGTCAGTCGGTGGTGGGGCGAGACCCACGACCGCGCCCCCGTCCGTTCCCCTGTTGTCCGGTTCGCGACGGGGAGCGCTCCGCAGCCTGCGTACGGCTTGCGGGGGTCGTAGGCGTCGAGGAACGCTCAGCCGCCGGACGACTGTCCCTCGAGCCCTTGGCGTCCGGTGTGCCACCGCTGACACCGCCGCGCGTCGGGGCTCCGGAGTTCACGGCCCCCGTGGTGTTTCCGGGCGCTGCCGGGCGAGCCACCGAACCGGCCGCTCGCTGCGGATTCCCGCCGACGACTCCCCCAGCGGGGGCATGGCCGCCGAGGCTCCCACCCGTTCGGCCGGCAGCTGGTGACGTCGTTCCTCTGTCTGCCGGCGAACGACCCAGGGCGCCCCGCGCGGCCGGGGTCTCGGTGCCCACCACTGTTCCCCGGGGAACGGACCCGTTCGGCCGTCCCGGAGTGGGAGAGGCCGGGCGTCCGCCGACGATCCCGTTGCCGCTGGGCCCTCGGCCGGTGGCTCCGGCAGTCGATCCCTGACCAGGCACAACGGGGGTCCGGCCCGCTCCCACGGCCCGTCCTGTCGCAACGGGGCCGGTGCCGCCCGGGCCCGGCACCGTAGGCACGGTCCGGCCTGTCACAGGGCCCATGGGGCCCGTGCGTCGCGCTACAGGCCCGGCGGGGGTCGTCGACCGGCCCGTGGCCACCGGACCGGCGGGAACTCGCGAGTTCCCCGAGAACATCGGAGGGACGACGCCCGGTTGCGACGGAGGCACTGCGTCGGGTCGAGCAGGGCCCGGTGGGCCGGTGGCCGGAGAGACGGGCGCATGCGGCGCCTGAGGCATCTGCACGGAGTCCACGCCCGTGTGAACCGGCTGACCGGGAGGCGTCGGAGCGGGGCTCGCCGGGAGGTCCGTGCCGTGGGAGCGCACCTCAGTCGGACGCACCTCGGTGACGTGCGAGGGCGCTGTCACGGCTTCGCGCGCCATGGTGCGGGAGGCCGTTCCCGATGGTGGCGAAGCATGCGCAACACCGCTGTCCTGGGGACCGAAATCACGGATGTCCTCGCGGAGGTCCATTGTTTCAGGCGGCCGGATGGCCTCCGGCGGGGGCGGGAACTTCGGTCTCTCCAGTTGGTTCATCTGCGTCGCGGACAGCGAGTACGACTGCG
Source organism: Streptomyces sp. NPDC046831 (assembly GCF_040645305.1). Classification (NCBI taxonomy): domain Bacteria; kingdom Bacillati; phylum Actinomycetota; class Actinomycetes; order Kitasatosporales; family Streptomycetaceae; genus Streptomyces; species Streptomyces sp. NPDC046831. The sequence continues at coordinate 30,147 of NZ_JBEYXZ010000031.1, forward strand.
CCAGCTTTCGCATCTGGGCCGCCGCCTCCTGGCGGACCTTCTCCCGGTCCGCCGCCAGGGCCGCCAGCTCGCTGCGCGACTTGGCGCTGATCGCCGCCGCGTCCGGGTCGTTGTGCGCGGCGCGCGCCGCGTCCAGGTTCGCCTGCGCGCCCTTCGTGTCCCGCGGGATCGACGCCTGGGCCGTGGCGATGGCGCCGGAGGCCTGCCCGAGCCACTTCGCGGCGTCGTCGCTGAAGTCGCCCAGCCGCAGCGTGGAGTTGGCGAGGTCGGCGGCCCACGTACGGAACGCGTCCGCGCCCTCGCCCTTCCACTCCACCCACTGCGGACGGACCTTGAGCTCATCCGCGATCTTGCGGATCTCCTTGGCCGCCGCGGTCAGGCGGTCGGCGGCGGCCTGCACCTCGCCGGAGCTCGCCTGGTCGAGCCACGCCAGCATCTGCTCGTGGCTCATGCTCTCGAACGGCGTTCCGCCGCCGGCTCCCTTGCCCGCCATCAGGACTCCCCCCTCGCCATCAGATCGAGCCTCCCGTGTCGCCCGCCGGCGGAGCCGCGGGCTGTTCGGGCTGCGCCGCGGCCTGCCCCGCGTGCTCCTGCGTCTTCGGCAGCGAGGGGTTGTACGCCCCGCCGTAGTGCTCGGTCGTCTCGGCGCTGATCGCCGCCATGCGGTTGCGGACGTCCACGTCGACGTTCTCGTAGCCCTTGTGCGAGGCCATCACCGCGATGCCCATGCCCTCTATGGAGTCGGACAGCAGCTTCGACAGCGTCTCCAGCTCACTGATCACCGTCTCGTACGCCGTGTGCAGGCCGGTCGCCTCCGACCAGGCTCCGTCCCCGCCGCCGAACTGCCGACGCGCGAGCTGGGCGTGTCCGACCTTGCCCGGGCCGGCCTCGGACCCCTTGAGGTCCCGGATCAGGTCGTCCACCCGCTTCTGGAACTTCGTGAACGACGACAGCTCGGTGGCGACATCAGCGGCGGCCTTGACCGCGTCGAGCGTTCCTGTGAGCAGGTTGGAGAACAACGACGACGGCTGCGCGGCCGCCCCAGCGTCGCTCGGCAACACAACGTCCTCCCCCGTGTAGTCAGCCAAAGCAAACTCACCGACAACTCTAGCTACGCCCGGTGACAGTCCCGACTCGGGGCGCCCCTCAGCGTCACGAATCGGCCGGTCCGCCCGAACCAGCCCGGCCGTACCCCACCCCTACCCAACTCCCGCCCGCCGTCAGCCACATGAGCACTCCTACTCAGTTCCACACCCAGCGCCACGACTCCCCCGCTGCGGATCGCCTGGCCGAGAAGCACCCAGTGGAACGGCGCGTTGAATCGGCCGACACGAGTCCGCGACGACGCACGCCGGGACCGCCGTTGCCCCCGCAGTGACCTTCATAGGTCAGGCCCTGGACGCCTGCCCGCACCTCAGTGTCTGGACAGTGGCGGGGAAGTAGGAGCGCATGAACGCCTCAATGCCCTTGCGGTGACTGCGATCCATGAGCTTTACCTGCGGCAGATGCATCGTGAGGGTGAAGTATTCACCACTCCCGGTCTTACAAGGCCCGGTCGACAGCGCCCCATCGGTGCCGACGACTGTCTCGTAGGTGGCTTCGATCCTGCGAGGTTCCACGATTCTGAGAAGTGATTGACCGCCTTCTGCAACTTCCTGGACATTGGGAGCATCTGCGGTCCAGTAGAAGTTGAATTCTAGAACAGGATCCCGCTTCGACAGAAGCACGCAGGGAGCCGACTGGGCTCGGTTTCGATCGACTCGGTTGAACTCGTGCAAGTCAGCGGTGGACTGCAGAAGCGGGCGCACCAGGTCACCGTCGACAGAGGTTCCGCAGACGGCCCGCGGGATCGCGTGGTCAGACGATGACTCGACGCAGGAGGTCATGCACAGAGGGACAAGGGACAGTAAGGCGCCGATTCTCGCTGACCGGAGGCGTGTATTCACTTCGGCTGCTCCCCTGACATGCCTGTCGCATGCGCGATTCCATCCTCGGCAGAGCGATTGATCTGCGTTTGCGCTGTGAACGTCGAGCCGCCAGCTGGATGGCGCAGCTTACTCCACTCGTCCGCGAGTGCCATAAGCTGCCCGTTCCTCCTGGAGTACGCCCTGACGTTGTCATCCGCCTGCTTCTCATCCAGCCTCTTCTGCTCGTCCTCCAACCACTTCTCCGTGACGAAGTCGAATCCCTCCTTCACGTCCTCGCCGGCCACCGGAAGGTAGCCGATGGCCCGGTCGAAGAGCGGCTTGGCCGTGAATTCCGCCGTCTTCGGGTCACCCTGGGCCTGGATGCGGGCCTCCTCCAGGAAGCCGACCGTCCGGCCGGCGCGGATCAACGGCTCGGTCGAGTGCGAGTGGTCCCCGTGGATGCCCGTCACCATCGCCTGGTTCAGACCGCCGTTCAGCGTGCCGTAGGCATCCTTGTCCTTGGACACCTGCTTGACGACCTCGAAGAGCTGGTCCTGCTTCAGAGGGGAGCCGGCGATGTCGATCTCGCTCATGGAGGTGTGCACCGTGGCGCCGTGGTTCACCAGGATCTTCGCCATGGGCTCGCGCAGGGACGGTGGGAAGTCGTCGCCCTGGTCGGAGAGGTGGGTCAGCGCCGACCTCAGCACCGCCTCGTTCCTCTCCGTGTGGGCCGCGAAGTGCGCGTGCCGGTCCGACGGGTCGATGCCCGTCGTGGCCGCCTGGAGAGCGGCGCCGAAGCCCGTCCGGTCGTCACCGTCCGTGCGGGCCGTGTAGCTCGCGGCCTTGCCGTTGTCCTGCTCGTGCAGCGTGACGTCCCAGTCGCGCTCCTTCATCAGGTACCTCATGTGCGCCTCCGAGCCGAGATAGTGCGCCGCCGTGGCCGGGTCACGGCTCATGAGGCCGAGCATGCCGTCCACGGGGTCGTTGGCGAACCACCCGTCGCGCCGGCCGGCGTACTCCCCCTTCAGCCGCCAGATGCCGGGATCCCTCCTCTCCGCCGCGATCATGTCGTCGGTCAGGTCCTCGAGCATTCCGGGCGCGTACCCGTGGCCCTTGCCCATCAAGGTCACCAGTGACTGGTAGCCCACGGCCTTGTCCAGGCGGGCGCCCTGGGCGTCGGTGGCGTACTGCTGCACTCCGGCGTGCCGCATCTCGGCGCGCCAGTCCCGGTACCACTGCGACTGCGTGTCCTTCGTCGCGGTGGCGAGGCTGTCGGCGAGGCCCGTCTCGATCCTCCCGTAGGCGCCCGCGCGCGGACCGCCGTCGACGTGGACGAGGTCGTTCAGTTCGTTCGTCAGCCGGATCGTGCCGGCCGCCCCGAGGTCGTCCAGGAGCGTGCGTGCGAACGCCTCGTCGTCGCTGTTGTCCCGGAACGTGCGCTCCAGTTCGGCGAGCTCCCCGGCCGACAGGTGCCCTCCCCGGGCCAGCTTCTCCAGCGCCCCCTCCGCCTGGCGCGCCTCGTACGTCTCGACGTCCCCCACCGCTTCGCCGTTGAAGCCCCTGCCCCCGCCGGCGAGCCGGTCCGACGCCGTGGCCGCCGTCAGGGCGATCCGCACGCCGGTGTCCGCGTCCGTCACGTCCCGGACCGCCCTGTCGATGCGGTCCTGCCAGGCCTGGACGCGCTGTGCCGCCCGGGCGGCCTCGGCGTGCTGGTCGTCGTCCTCCCGCCCCTTCGTGCGCTCGGGGTCCGGGCTGACCACCCCCCGCTCCGACACCCTTATGCCGGCCTCCACCGCTTCCGCGCACGCGGTCTTCAGCCTGCCCTTCAGCTCGGTGAACTGGCTGTGCGCGTCACGCAGCAGCGACGCGATCGCCTTGGCCTCCGTCCGGGCGGAGCGGTACTCACTGAGCGTCGTGTCGAAGCGGGCGTGGGCGGCGCCGGCGCTCAGCCCCGTCCACGACGAGCCCATCGAGACACGGTGGACGTCCCGCCGGTACGCCGTCTCCTGCTTCTCGAACTCGCCCGCCATGCCGTCCCAGCGGTCGGCCGCGCAGGTGAGTGCGGAGAGGTCGGTGCTCATGATCTCGTGGTAGGTCGGCATCCCCGTGTCCCGTCTTTCCGTGTCCCCAAGGGGCCCGCGCCCCCGCGCCCCCGCGCCCCGCGCCCCGCAAAACCGCGCCCTGCGCCCCGCGGCCGTCCGGCCAACCACCCTCGCGAGCCGGTCCCCCCGATCCCCCGATCGCCGCCGCCTCGGCCCGCCGGTCCTGCCGTCGACCGCCCGCCGGTTCCCCCAGCGGTCGCCCGCCGGCCCCCGCCCCCGACCGCCCGCCGGTCGACCGCCTCAGTAGCGGTCCAGCGCGGACGCCCGCCGCAGCGCCGACCCGGTCGCCAGGTCCGTGCCCGTCAGCACCCGGTTGCTCTGCCGCAGCGCGTCCTTCTCCGCGCCGAGCCGGTCCATCAGGTTCTTCACCTGCTCGCCCCAGGTGCGGTGCGCCTTCTTCAGGGCCGCCGACGTCAGCCAGCCGTCGCCGTCCTTCGCGCCGAGGGCCCTGACCGCGGCCGCCGTCTCCTCGTCCGCCCAGCCGCCGGCCGCGCGCGTGCCGGGCTCCAGATGGTTCTCGATGGCCCCAGCCGCGGCCCGCTTCTCGGCGGGGGACGAGGTCAGATCCTTCGTTCCGGGTCCTGCGCTGCCGCCCACCGGCCACCCCTCACTTCCCCGCACCCCTCGGCGCTCCAGAAGCTCAACCGACACACGCCCGGCTTCGTCACGGTGTGCTGTGCCGTCGTGGCGTTGACGGGGACGGCGTTGCGCGTCCGGGCGCCCCCCGCGTCGGGCACCCGACTGCCGAGTGGTCATCCCGCCGGGACGCCGGACCCGCTGCCCCGTGCCCAGCAGCCAGCCGGCGCCGCCCGTACTCCGCGCACGCGAAAGGGCCCGTACGACACGAAGTCGTACGGGCCCCTTCAGGTGCTCGCAGTCGGAGCTACCGGGTCAACCGACCCTCAAGCAAGCGGAACTTACTTGACGATCTTGGTGACCTGGCCGGCGCCGACGGTCCGGCCACCCTCACGGATGGCGAACTTCAGGCCCTCCTCCATGGCGACGGGCTGGATGAGGTCCACCTTCATCTCGGTGTTGTCACCCGGCATGACCATCTCGGTGCCCTCGGGGAGGGTCACCACGCCGGTCACGTCCGTCGTGCGGAAGTAGAACTGCGGGCGGTAGTTGTTGAAGAACGGCGTGTGGCGGCCACCCTCGTCCTTGGAGAGGATGTAGGCCTGCGCCTCGAACTCGGTGTGCGGGGTGACCGAGCCCGGCTTGATGATGACCTGGCCGCGCTCGACGTCCTCGCGCTTGATGCCGCGGAGGAGCAGACCGACGTTCTCACCGGCCTGGCCCTCGTCGAGCAGCTTGCGGAACATCTCGATGCCGGTGACCGTGGTGGAGGTCTTCTCCGGCTTGATGCCGATGATGTCCACGGTCTCGTTGACCTTGAGGACACCACGCTCGATACGGCCGGTGACGACCGTACCGCGGCCGGTGATGGTGAAGACGTCCTCGATCGGCATGAGGAACGGCTTGTCGACGTCGCGCTCCGGCTCCGGAATCGCGCTGTCGACGGCGTCCATCAGCTCCAGGACCGACTGGCCCCACTCCTTGTCGCCCTCGAGCGCCTTGAGCGCCGAGACCTTGACGACCGGGACGTCGTCGCCGGGGAACTCGTACTCGGTGAGGAGCTCACGCACCTCGAGCTCGACGAGCTCCAGGATCTCCTCGTCGTCCACCATGTCGGCCTTGTTCAGGGCGACGACGATGTACGGGACGCCGACCTGGCGGGCCAGGAGCACGTGCTCCTTGGTCTGCGGCATCGGGCCGTCGGTGGCGGCGACCACGAGGATGGCACCGTCCATCTGGGCGGCACCGGTGATCATGTTCTTGATGTAGTCCGCGTGACCCGGGCAGTCGACGTGGGCGTAGTGACGCGCCTCGGTCTGGTACTCGACGTGCGCGATGGAGATGGTGATACCGCGCTGGCGCTCCTCAGGAGCCTTGTCGATCTGGTCGAAGGCCGAGGCCTCGTTCAGGTCCGGGTACTTGTCGTGCAGCACCTTGGTAATGGCGGCCGTGAGGGTCGTCTTACCGTGGTCGATGTGACCGATGGTGCCGATGTTGACGTGCGGCTTAGTCCGCTCGAACTTCGCCTTCGCCACTGGGGTCCTCCTGTGGAGTGGTTCTGTACGCCTTACTTCATCGGCGCCAGGTGATCTTTGCTGGATGGCCCGGATCCTCGGGGCATTTCTCCGTCTTCACTGCGGAATCCGGCGGAATGCCCCACGAGGCTCCGGAGTCAAGCCTAAGGGCTGGAACGCGGGTGAGTTACTCGCCCTTGGCCTTCGCGATGATCTCCTCGGCGACGTTCCGCGGAACCTCGGCGTAGGAGTCGAACTGCATCGAGTAGCTCGCGCGACCCGACGTCTTGCTGCGGAGGTCTCCGACGTAGCCGAACATCTCCGAAAGGGGCACGAGACCCTTCACGACACGGGCACCCGCCCGCTCCTCCATGGCCTGGATCTGGCCACGGCGGGAGTTGATGTCACCGATGACCTCGCCCATGTAGTCCTCGGGCGTGGTGACCTCGACGGCCATCATCGGCTCGAGCAGCACGGGGCTGGCCTTGCGCGCGGCCTCCTTGAAGGCCTGCGAGCCGGCGATCTTGAAGGCGAGCTCCGAGGAGTCCACCTCGTGGTAGGCGCCGTCGAGCAGCGTCACGCGCACACCGGTCATCTCGTAACCGGCGAGGATGCCGAACTGCATGGCCTCCTGCGCACCGGCGTCGACCGAGGGGATGTACTCCTTCGGCACGCGGCCACCGGTGACCTGGTTGACGAACTCGTACGAGGCGTCGCCGCCCTCGAGCGGCTCGATCGCGATGATGACGCGAGCGAACTGGCCGGTGCCACCCGTCTGCTTCTTGTGGGTGTACTCGACCTTCTCGACGGCCTTGCGGATCGTCTCACGGTACGCGACCTGCGGCTTGCCGACGTTGGCCTCGACCTTGAACTCACGGCGCATACGGTCGACCAGCACCTCGAGGTGCAGCTCGCCCATGCCGCCGATGATGGTCTGGCCGGTCTCCTCGTCGGAGTGGACCTGGAAGGAGGGGTCCTCCTCCGCGAGGCGCTGGATCGCGACGCCCAGCTTCTCCTGGTCGCCCTTCGACTTCGGCTCGATGGCGACCTGGATCACCGGCGCCGGGAAGTCCATGGACTCCAGGATCACCGGCGACTTCTCGTCGCACAGCGTCTCACCGGTCGTGGTCTGCTTCAGACCCATCACGGCGACGATGTCGCCGGCGCCCACCGACTCGATCTCCTCACGCTTGTTGGCGTGCATGCGGTAGATCTTGCCGATGCGCTCCTTGCGGCCCTTGACGGAGTTCAGCACCGAGGTGCCGGACTCCAGGCGGCCGGAGTACACGCGGACGAAGGTCAGCTTGCCGAGGTGCGGGTCGCTCATGATCTTGAACGCCAGCGCCGACAGCGGCTCCTCGTCGGACGGCTTGCGCCGGACGACCGTCTCCGGGTCCTTGACGTCGTGGCCCTCGATGGCCTCGATGTCGACCGGGGACGGCAGGTAGCGCACGACCGCGTCGAGCAGCGGCTGGACACCCTTGTTCTTGAACGCGGTGCCGCAGAACACGGGGGTGACGGTGGTGCCCTCACCCTTGCCGGAGGCGATGGTGATGCGGCGGATCGCCGCGTACAGCTGCTCCTCGGAGGGCTCCTCGCCCTCCAGGTACAGCTCCATCATCTCCTCGTCGTTCTCCGCGACGGCCTCGAGCAGCTTGCCGCGCCACTCCTCGGCGGCCTCGGTGTGCGTGGCCGGGATGTCGACGGTGTCGTACATCTCGCCCTTGGTGGCCTCGGCGGACCACACCAGGGCCTTCATCCTCACCAGGTCGACGACGCCCTTGAAGTCCGCCTCGGCGCCGATCGGCAGCTGCATGACCAGCGGCTGAGCGCCCAGACGGTCGACGATCATGTCGACACAGCGGTGGAACTCGGCACCGGTGCGGTCGAGCTTGTTCACGAAGCAGATACGCGGCACGCCGTAGCGGTCCGCCTGACGCCACACCGTCTCGGACTGGGGCTCGACGCCGGCGACGCCGTCGAACACCGTCACGGCACCGTCGAGCACACGCAGGGAGCGCTCCACCTCGACGGTGAAGTCGACGTGACCCGGCGTGTCGATGATGTTGATGGTGTGGTCGACGTTCTCCAGCGGCCAGTGGCAGGTGGTGGCAGCAGAGGTGATCGTGATGCCACGCTCCTGCTCCTGCTCCATCCAGTCCATGGTGGCAGCGCCGTCGTGGACCTCACCGATCTTGTAGGACACACCGGTGTAGAACAGGATCCGCTCGGTGGTGGTCGTCTTGCCCGCGTCGATGTGGGCCATGATGCCGATGTTGCGCACCTTGGCCAGGTCAAGCGAAGTGGTAGCCATAAGGCTTCAGTCTTCTCTCGGTTCTCGTCGGGGTAGCGACTACCAGCGGTAGTGCGCGAAGGCCTTGTTGGACTCGGCCATCTTGTGCGTGTCCTCGCGCTTCTTCACAGCGGCGCCGAGGCCGTTGGACGCGTCGAGGAGCTCGTTGAGCAGACGCTCGGTCATGGTCTTCTCGCGACGGGCGCGGGAGTAGCCGACGAGCCAGCGCAGCGCCAGGGTGTTGGCACGGCCGGGCTTGACCTCGACCGGAACCTGGTAGGTGGCGCCACCGACACGGCGGGACTTGACCTCGAGGGTCGGCTTGATGTTCTCGAGAGCGCGCTTGAGCGTGATGACCGGGTCGTTGCCGGTCTTGTCGCGCAGACCCTCCATGGCGCCGTAGACGATGCGCTCGGCGGTGGAGCGCTTGCCGTTCAGCAGCACCTTGTTGATCAGGGAGGTCACCAGAGGGGAGCCGTAGACCGGGTCGATGATGACCGGACGCTTCGGGGCGGGGCCCTTACGAGGCATTCTTACTTCTCCTTCTTGGCGCCGTAACGGCTGCGAGCCTGCTTGCGGTTCTTGACACCCTGGGTGTCGAGCGAGCCGCGGATGATCTTGTAGCGAACACCCGGCAGGTCCTTCACACGGCCGCCGCGCACGAGCACGATGGAGTGCTCCTGCAGGTTGTGTCCCTCACCCGGAATGTAGGCCGTGACCTCGATGCCGCTGGTCAGGCGCACACGCGCAACCTTACGGAGGGCCGAGTTCGGCTTCTTCGGGGTGGTCGTGAACACACGCGTGCAGACGCCGCGGCGCTGAGGGGAACCCTCGAGTGCGGGCGTCTTGTTCTTCTCGACCTTGTCCTGCCGGCCCTTGCGGACCAGCTGCTGGATCGTAGGCACTACTTCTCCGGTTTCTGTGTGCCGATGGGTACAGCTAACCTGGAACGTCACCGACCCACGCGGTCGGGTGTGTCGAATCCCGCGGACTCCCACCGCCAGGCAGAAAGAGGCGCAGATCACGGTGGCCGATAGCGGCTCTCCGTGCGGTCGAAGGCACGCACGCGAGCCAGGGCACACCCCAGGCACAAGGTCTGAGCGTACCTAGTGCATTGACTCCGGTCAAAACCAAAGCAGGGCACCCGACACGCCGGGCGCCCGGACAGGTCCCACCTGCGGTTGTGTGCTTGTCCTGCGTCGGGGGACTGTACGCCTGCTTCCGCCGCGGCGCACCCCGTCCGCCCGGGCCCCCGACGGGCGGCCACGACAGCCGGGCCCCGCGGCCCCAGGACACGCCGAGTACGCCTGGTACCGCGCCAGACAACGTCCGGCCCGTCGCGACGCCCGGCACGCGTCCCCGTCCTCGAACCGGCTTCGCACGGCTCGGACGGGGGGACCCCCTTCGCCGCACCGGCCGGAAGCCCCAGTACATCCAGTACGAGGGCGTCCGGCCGGCACGCCGGGAGCACCCGCCGGACGCCCCAGTACATCCAGTACGAGGGCGTCCGGCCGGCACGCCGGGAGCACCCGCCGGACGCCGCTCCTCGGCGGCCGAACGTTGCCTGCCGCGGCCCTAGCCGCCGCTCTGCGGCCCTGCCCGTCGTCCGGTGAGCCCGACTGCCCGCCCGGCTCCGGCCGGCCCCTCAGCCTCCTCCTGCGTCCGCGCCCCCGGGACCCTCGCCGCCGGGCCGCCGTGCGCGGCCGGCTCGGCCGGGCAGGCCGTGTCGTGGCCCACGAAGTACGTCGGCCGGTTCTGCACGGCCGTGTAGATCCGCGCCACGTACTCGCCGAGCAGGCCCACGCAGATCAGCTGGACCGCGCCGATGAACAGCACACCGGTGAACAGCGAGGTCCAGCCGGGCACGGTGTGCTCCAGGGCGTGCGCGCACAGTGTGTAGACCATCAGCCCCAGGCAGACGAGGAAGGCGAAGCCGCCCAGCCACGTGGCCAGGCGCAGCGGCGCCGCCGAGAAGCCGGTGACGCTGTCGACCGCGAGCCGGATCATGCGCCCCAGCGGGTACTTGCTCCGGCCCGCGACACGCGGGGCGCGCTCGTAGGTGACCCGGCCGCTGGGGAAGCCCAGCCAGGGGACGAGCAGGCGGTAGACCCGCTGCTGGTCCGGCAGTGCCTTGAGGGCGTCCACGGCGGCACGGCTGAGCAGCCGGAAGTCGCCGCCCTGCGCGGGCACCTGCGGACCGGCGAGCCGGCGCACCAGCCGGTAGTACAGGCCTGCGGTCCACCGCTTGAACCCGGTGTCGCTGGCGCGGTCGGCGCGGATGCCGTAGACGATGTCGAGGTCCTCGCCGCGGGCCAGCTCCAGCATCTCCGGGATCTTCTCGGGCGGGTCCTGCAGGTCCGCGTCGATGCTCACGACGTACGCGCCGACGGCCCGGTCCAGGCCCGCGGTGAGGGCGGCCTGGTGGCCGGAGTTGCGGCGCAGCCGGATCACGCGCAGTTCCGGCCAGCCGAGCCGGAAGGCGGCGAGCAGCTCGGCCGTGCGGTCGGTGCTGCCGTCGTCGACGGCGACGAGTTCGTAGGGCGCCGCCACGCCGTCGAGGACCGGCCGCAGCCTGGCGACCAGGGCGGGCAGGGCCTCTTCCTCGTTGTACATGGGTATGACGACCGACAGGACGATCGTCCCGTCCCCTGCTGCAGCCACCCGCCCCTCCCCCTGTGCCGCGTCTGTGCGACGCTGTTGCGATCTTATGATGGACAGTTTGCGATCGTCCGGGCCGGTGGGGATGCCGTGAGCCCGGGATCGGCCGAGGGGGGACCCCGCAGATGAGCACGGCTTCCACGGACGCGGCGACGGAGGCACCGGGGCCCGAGGAGCGCGAGGAGCGCCCCCGCCCGGCCGGCCGCCTCACCCTGCCGCCCGGCGTACGACCCTACCTGCCCCCGCTGGCCCTCTACGGCGTCCTGAAGCTGGTCGGGCTCACCGTCTTCGCCGGCCTGCTGGAGTACGCCGGGGACTACCACAGGAAGGAGCCGCGCTTCGGCGGCGGCGCCCACTGGTGGGACGTGCTCGGAACGTGGGACGGCTGGTGGTACCTCCAGGTCGCCGAGCACGGGTACCAGCCGCGTCTGGAGCGGCTGGACGGGGGCGGCCTGTTCACCGTGCAGCAGAACTCGGTCGCCTTCTTCCCGCTCTACCCGGCCCTGATCCGGCTGGTGTCCGAAGCCACCGGGCTCGGCCTGTACGGCTCCGGGATCCTGGTCTCGGTCCTCGCGTCGTTCGTCGCCGCCGCCGGGATCTACGCGGTGATCTCCCTGATCGCCGGCGCCCGGGCGGGCACGATCGCCGCCGGCCTGTGGGCCGTGGCGCCCGGCGCGGGCGTCGAGTGGGCCGTGTACTCGGAGTCCGTCTTCGTCGCGATCGCGTCCTGGTGCTGCTACTGCGTGATGAGGCGCCGCTGGCTGCTCGCGGGCCTGCTCGCCTTCCTCGCCGGCCTCAACCGGCCGACGTCCGCCGTGCTGATCGGTGCGGTGGGGCTCGCCGCCCTGGTGACCGTGGCCCGCCGCGACAGCCGGCGTGAGCACGGTGTGGCGGGCCCGGTGTACGCCATGGTCGTCGCGCCGCTGGGGCTGCTCGCGTACGTCGCCTGGGTCGGCCTCAGCACGGGCGAGCCCACCGCGTACTTCACGCTCCAGCGCGAGGGGTGGGCGCACTACTTCGACTTCGGCGCCTACACGCTGGACGTGCTGCTGAACACCGCCGTGGGCCGCCGCGACTACCTCTTCGCCTTCACCGTCCCCGACCTGCTCGCCGTCCTGCTGGTGCTGGCCCTGCCGATGCTGATCACCCTGATGCTGCGGAAGCGGCCGCCGCTGGTGCTGGTCGCCTACACGCTGGCGACCGTCGTCACCGTGCTCGGCACCCAGCAGATGTTCGGCAACACCGCCCGCTACCTGCTTCCCGCCTTCCCCCTCCTGCTCGCGCCGGCGGCGGCGATGAGCCGGCTGCGGTGGCCGGCCCTGACCGTGTTCTTCACCACCGCGGCGATCGCCTCCGGCTGGTACGCGCACTACGTCATCTTCGAGCTGGGCATCCCGTAGACGGGCCCGGGGACGGTCCCCGGCCGACGGCCACCGCGAACAGCTCCGGCGGACGGACTCGAGGACGGCCCCAGCGACATGCCCGGGGACCGCTCCCCGGCCGGCCCCGCGAACGGTCCCAGGGACGGGCCCGGAGCCGGCTCCCCCGGACGGACCGCGAACGCCCCGCGCGCAGCCCCCACCCACAGGCCCCGCACCACACGGCGCCCGGCAACGGCCCGGCGCACGGACCCGGCATGGGGCACCCCGCACCCGCCGCCGGCGAGAACTCCCCGCACCGAACACGCCGAAGGGCGGCCACCCCCACCGGGGTGACCGCCCTTCGTCTCGAACTGCCCGCTTACTGGTTGTACGGACCGTAGTCGTAGTCCTCCAGCGGAACGGCCTGGCCGGAGCCCGTGCCGAACGGCGAGTAGTCGATGTCGTCGTAGCCCACGGCCGAGTACATCGCGGCCTTGGCCTCCTCGGTCGGCTCGACCCGGATGTTGCGGTAGCGGGACAGACCCGTACCGGCCGGGATGAGCTTACCGATGATGACGTTCTCCTTGAGGCCGATCAGGGAGTCGGACTTGGCGTTGATCGCCGCGTCCGTGAGGACCCTGGTCGTCTCCTGGAAGGACGCCGCCGACAGCCACGACTCGGTCGCCAGCGAGGCCTTGGTGATACCCATGAGCTGCGGACGACCGGAGGCCGGGTGACCGCCCTCCTGGACCACACGACGGTTCTCCTGCTCGAAGCGGGAGCGCTCGACCAGCTCGCCGGGCAGCAGCTCGGCGTCGCCGGACTCGATGATCGTCACGCGGCGGAGCATCTGCCGGATGATGATCTCGATGTGCTTGTCGTGGATCGACACGCCCTGCGAGTTGTACACCTTCTGGACCTCGCCGACCAGGTGGACCTGGACGGCACGCTGACCCAGGATGCGCAGCACGTCGTGCGGGTTGGTGGCACCCACGGTGAGCTTCTGGCCCACCTCGACGTGGTCGCCCTCGCCGACCAGGAGCCGGGCACGCTTCGAGATCGGGTAGGCCGTCTCGTCGCTGCCGTCGTCCGGCGTGATGACGATCTTCTTGGTCTTCTCGGTCTCCTCGATCCGCACGCGGCCGGAGGCCTCGGAGATCGGGGCGACACCCTTCGGGGTACGGGCCTCGAAGAGCTCGACGACACGGGGCAGACCCTGGGTGATGTCGTCACCGGCCACACCACCGGTGTGGAAGGTACGCATCGTCAGCTGGGTACCGGGCTCACCGATGGACTGGGCGGCGATGATGCCGACCGCCTCACCGATGTCGACCAGCTTGCCGGTGGCCAGCGAGCGGCCGTAGCACATGGCGCAGGTGCCCACGGCGGACTCGCAGGTCAGGACCGAGCGGGTCTTGACCTCCTCGACGCCGTGCCTGACGAGCTCCTGGATGAGTACGTCGCCGAGGTCGGTGCCGGCCGGGGCCAGCACCTTGCCGTCGACCACGATGTCCTCGGCGAGGCAGCGCGCGTACACGGACGTCTCGACGTCGTCCGCCTTGCGCAGCACGCCGTCCGCGCCGCGCTCGGCGATGTGCAGACGCAGGCCGCGGTCGGTGCCGCAGTCCTCCTCGCGAATGATGACGTCCTGGGAGACGTCGACCAGACGACGGGTGAGGTAACCCGAGTCGGCGGTACGCAGAGCGGTGTCCGCCAGACCCTTGCGGGCGCCGTGCGTGGAGATGAAGTACTCCAGCACGGACAGACCCTCACGGAACGAGGCCTTGATGGGCCGCGGGATCGTCTCGTTCTTCGCGTTCGACACAAGACCACGCATACCGGCGATCTGACGCATCTGCATCATGTTGCCTCGTGCACCCGAGTTCACCATCATGAAGATCGGGTTGGTCTTCGGGAAGTTGTCGTTCATCGCCTCGGCGACCTCGTTGGTCGCCTTGGTCCAGATCGCGATGAGCTCCTGGGTCCGCTCGTCCTTCGTGATCAGACCGCGCTCGTACTGCTTCTGGACCTTCTCGTCCTGCGCCTCGTACCCGCGGACGATCTCCTTCTTCGCCTCGGGAACGACGACGTCGGAGATGGCGACGGTGACGCCGGAACGGGTGGCCCAGTAGAAGCCGGCCGCCTTCAGGTTGTCGAGCGTCGCCGCCACGATGACCTTCGGGTAGCGCTCGGCGAGGTCGTTGACGATCTCGGAGAGCTGCTTCTTGCCGACCTCGTAGTCGACGAACGGGTAGTCCTCGGGCAGCAGCTCGTTGAAGAGCGCACGGCCGAGCGTGGTCTTCAGACGGAAGCTGTCACCCTGCTGCCACGCCCGCTCACCGACGCCGTCGTCCCCGTCCTCGTGGGCCGGCGGAGTCCACCCGCGCGGCGGGATGGTGCCCACCGGGAAGCGGATGTCGACCGGCGCCTGGAGCGAGAGGTCGCCGGCGTCGAACGCCATGATCGCCTCGGCGACGGACGCGAAGGAGCGGCCCTCACCCCTGACGTCGCGGCCCTCGGCGTCGGTGGTGAGGAAGAACGTCCCGAGGACCATGTCCTGGGTCGGCATCGTCACCGGACGGCCGTCGGCCGGCTTGAGGATGTTGTTCGAGGACAGCATCAGGATGCGGGCCTCGGCCTGCGCCTCCGCGGACAGCGGCAGGTGCACGGCCATCTGGTCACCGTCGAAGTCCGCGTTGAACGCGGTGCAGACGAGCGGGTGGATCTGGATGGCCTTGCCCTCGACCAGCTGCGGCTCGAAGGCCTGGATGCCGAGGCGGTGCAGCGTGGGCGCACGGTTCAGCAGAACCGGGTGCTCCGCGATGACCTCTTCCAGCACGTCGTACACGACCGTGCGGCCGCGCTCGACCATGCGCTTGGCGCTCTTGATGTTCTGCGCGTGGTTCAGGTCGACCAGGCGCTTCATCACGAACGGCTTGAAGAGCTCCAGCGCCATGGCCTTGGGCAGACCGCACTGGTGCAGCTTCAGCTGCGGGCCGACGACGATGACGGAACGCGCCGAGTAGTCGACTCGCTTGCCGAGCAGGTTCTGGCGGAAGCGGCCCTGCTTGCCCTTGAGCATGTCGCTCAGGGACTTCAGCGGGCGGTTGCCGGGACCGGTGACCGGGCGGCCGCGACGGCCGTTGTCGAAGAGGGCGTCAACAGCCTCCTGAAGCATGCGCTTCTCGTTGTTGACGATGATCTCCGGGGCACCGAGGTCCAGGAGCCTCTTCAGACGGTTGTTGCGGTTGATCACACGGCGGTACAGGTCGTTCAGGTCGGAGGTCGCGAAGCGGCCACCGTCCAGCTGCACCATCGGACGCAGGTCCGGCGGGATGACCGGCACGCAGTCCAGGACCATGCCCTTGGGGCTGTTGGACGTCTGCAGGAACGCGGAGACGACCTTCAGCCGCTTGAGGGCACGGGTCTTCTTCTGGCCCTTGCCGGTGCGGATGATCTCGCGGAGCCTCTCGGCCTCCTCCTCGAGGTCGAAGGACTCCAGGCGCTTCTGCAGCGCCGCGGCACCCATCGAGCCGTCGAAGTACGTGCCGAAGCGGTCACGCAGCTCGCGGTAGAGCAGCTCGTCGCCCTCGAGGTCCTGGACCTTGAGGTTCTTGAACCGGGTCCACACCTCGTCGAGGCGGTCGATCTCGCGCTGCGCGCGGTCGCGCAGCTGCTTCATCTCACGCTCGGCACCCTCGCGCACCTTGCGGCGCACGTCGGCCTTGGCGCCCTCGGCCTCCAGCTCGGCCAGGTCGGCCTCGAGCTTCTTGGCGCGGGCCTCCAGGTCGGCGTCACGGCGCTGCTCGATCTGCTGGCGCTCGACGGAGACGTGGGCCTCCAGCGAGGGCAGGTCGCGGGTGCGGCGCTCCTCGTCGACGTACGTGATCATGTACGCCGCGAAGTAGATGACCTTCTCCAGGTCCTTCGGGGCGAGGTCGAGCAGGTAGCCCAGCCGCGACGGAACGCCCTTGAAGTACCAGATGTGGGTGACGGGCGCGGCCAGCTCGATGTGGCCCATCCGCTCACGGCGCACCTTGGCGCGCGTGACCTCGACGCCACAGCGCTCGCAGATGATGCCCTTGAAGCGGACGCGCTTGTACTTGCCGCAGTAGCACTCCCAGTCCCGGGTCGGACCGAAGATCTTCTCGCAGAAGAGTCCGTCCTTCTCGGGCTTGAGGGTGCGGTAGTTGATGGTCTCGGGCTTCTTGACCTCGCCGTGGCTCCACTGACGGATGTCGTCAGCGGTGGCCAGGCCGATCCGGAGCTCGTCGAAGAAGTTGACGTCGAGCACTATGCGTCAATCCCTCTCAGGGTTGTTAAGTCTGTGGTCTGAAACGGGGGCCTGGGGGTCGGCGGGCCCTAAGGGTCTGGGGCCCGCCGGACTCCCGTCAGACCTCTTCGACGCTGCTCGGCTCGCGCCGGGACAGGTCGATGCCGAGCTCCTCCGCCGCGCGGAAGACGTCCTCGTCGGTGTCGCGCATCTCGATGGACATACCGTCGCTGGACAGCACCTCCACGTTCAGGCAGAGGGACTGCATCTCCTTGATGAGCACCTTGAAGGACTCGGGGATGCCGGGCTCGGGGATGTTCTCGCCCTTGACGATGGCCTCGTAGACCTTCACGCGGCCGGTGACGTCGTCGGACTTGATGGTCAGCAGCTCCTGGAGGGCGTAGGCGGCGCCGTAGGCCTCCAGGGCCCACACCTCCATCTCGCCGAACCGCTGGCCACCGAACTGCGCCTTACCACCCAGCGGCTGCTGGGTGATCATCGAGTACGGACCGGTCGAGCGGGCGTGCAGCTTGTCGTCGACCAGGTGGTGCAGCTTCAGGATGTACATGTAGCCGACCGAGATCGGCTCCGGGAACGGCTCACCCGAGCGGCCGTCGAACAGCCGGGCCTTGCCGGAGGGCAGGACCATGCGCTCGCCGTCGCGGTTCGGGACCGTGTGCTCCAGCAGACCGGCCAGCTCGTCCTCGCGGGCACCGTCGAAGACCGGGGTCGCCACGTTGGTACGCGGGTCGACCCGGTCGGCGCCGATGGCCTGCAGGCGCTGGGCCCACTCGTCGGCCAGGCCGGAGACGTCCCAGCCCTGGCTGGCGAGCCAGCCGAGGTGGATCTCCAGGACCTGTCCCGGGTTCATTCGGGACGGAACACCCAGCGGGTTGAGGATGATGTCGACCGGGGTGCCGTCCTCCAGGAACGGCATGTCCTCGATCGGCAGGATCTTCGAGATGACACCCTTGTTGCCGTGGCGGCCGGCGAGCTTGTCACCGTCGGTGATCTTGCGCTTCTGCGCCACGTAGACGCGGACCAGCTGGTTCACGCCCGGCGGCAGCTCGTCGCCCTCCTCGCGGTCGAAGACGCGCACGCCGATGACCTTGCCGGTCTCGCCGTGCGGCACCTTCAGCGAGGTGTCACGGACCTCACGGGCCTTCTCACCGAAGATCGCGCGCAGCAGCCGCTCCTCCGGGGTCAGCTCCGTCTCGCCCTTCGGGGTCACCTTGCCGACGAGGATGTCGCCGGCGATGACCTCGGCGCCGATGCGGATGATGCCGCGCTCGTCGAGGTCGGCGAGGACCTCCTCGGAGACGTTCGGGATGTCCCGGGTGATCTCCTCGGGGCCGAGCTTGGTGTCACGGGCGTCGACCTCGTGCTCCTCGATGTGGATCGAGGAGAGGACGTCGTCCTGCACGAGGCGCTGCGACAGGATGATCGCGTCCTCGTAGTTGTGGCCCTCCCACGGCATGAACGCCACGAGCAGGTTCTTGCCGAGCGCCATCTCGCCGTTCTGGGTGGCCGGGCCGTCGGCGAGCACCTGGCCCGTGATGACGCGGTCGCCCTCGTTGACGATGACCTTCTGGTTGACCGAGGTGCCCTGGTTGGACCGGGAGAACTTGGCCAGGCGGTACGTGATGTACGTGCCGTCGTCGTTGGCGGTGGTGATGTAGTCCGCGGAGACCTCCTGGACCACACCGTCCTTCTCGGCCTTGACCACGTCGCCGGCGTCGACGGCGGAGCGGTACTCCATGCCGGTGCCGACGAGCGGGGCCTCGGACTTGATCAGCGGCACGGCCTGCCGCATCATGTTCGCGCCCATCAGGGCGCGGTTGGCGTCGTCGTGCTCGAGGAACGGGATCATGGCGGTCGCGACCGACACCATCTGGCGCGGCGAGACGTCCATGTAGTCGACGTCCTCGGGGCTGACGTAGTCGACCTCGCCGCCACGGCGGCGGACCAGGACACGCGCCTCGGCGAACCGCAGTTCGTCATTGAGCGTGGCGTTGGCCTGCGCGATGACGAAGCGGTCCTCCTCGTCGGCCGTCAGGTAGTCGACCTCGTCGGTGACCTGGCCGTTGTCGACCTTGCGGTACGGCGTCTCCACGAAACCGAACGCGTTGACGCGGCCGTAGGAGGCGAGCGAACCGATCAGACCGATGTTCGGGCCTTCCGGCGTCTCGATCGGGCACATGCGGCCGTAGTGCGACGGGTGGACGTCACGGACCTCGAAGCCGGCCCGCTCACGGGACAGACCACCCGGGCCCAGCGCGGACAGACGCCGCTTGTGCGTCAGCCCGGAGAGCGGGTTGTTCTGGTCCATGAACTGGGACAGCTGGCTGGTGCCGAAGAACTCCTTGATGGAGGCGACGACCGGCCGGATGTTGATCAGGGTCTGCGGCGTGATCGCCTCGACGTCCTGGGTGGTCATGCGCTCGCGCACGACGCGCTCCATCCGCGCCAGACCCGTGCGGACCTGGTTCTGGATGAGCTCGCCGACGCTGCGCAGGCGGCGGTTGCCGAAGTGGTCGATGTCGTCGGTCTCGACGACGACCGGCTCGCCGTTGTCGCCGACCGTCTCGGTCTCGCCGGCGTGCAGCTTCACCAGGTACTTGATCGTCGCGATGATGTCCTCGACGGTCAGGATGCCCGCGTCCAGCGGGGTGTCCGTACCCAGCTTCTTGTTGACCTTGTAGCGGCCGACCTTGGCGAGGTCGTAGCGCTTGGGGTTGAAGTAGAGGTTCTCCAGCAGCGTCTGCGCGGCCTCACGCGTGGGGGGCTCGCCCGGGCGCAGCTTGCGGTAGATGTCGAGCAGCGCGTCGTCCTGGCCCTGGGTGTGGTCCTTCTCCAGGGTGGCGCGCATCGACTCGTACTCGCCGAACTCCTCGAGGATCTGCTCGTTGGTCCAGCCGAGCGCCTTCAGCAGGACGGTGACGGACTGCTTGCGCTTGCGGTCGATGCGGACACCGACCATGTCGCGCTTGTCGATCTCCATCTCCAGCCAGGCACCCCGGGACGGGATGATCTTGGCCGAGAAGATGTCCTTGTCGGACGTCTTGTCGATGCTGGAGTCGAAGTACACACCCGGCGAACGGACCAGCTGCGACACCACGACACGCTCGGTGCCGTTGATGACGAAGGTGCCCTTGTTCGTCATGAGCGGGAAGTCGCCCATGAAGACCGTCTGGGACTTGATCTCGCCGGTCTCGTTGTTGGTGAACTCGGCCGTGACGAAGAGCGGGGCGGCGTACGTGAAGTCGCGCTCCTTGCACTCGTCGATGGAGTTCTTCGGGGGCTCGAAGCGGTGGTCGCGGAAGGTCAGCGACATCGACCCGGAGAAGTCCTCGATCGGGGAGATCTCCTCGAAGATCTCCTCGAGGCCGGACTTGGTGGGAACGTCCTGACCGTTCTCGAGAGCCTCCTCGACGCGAGCCTTCCACGCGTCGTTGCCGAGCAGCCAGTCGAAGCTCTCGGTTTGCAGCGCGAGAAGGTTCGGAACCTCGAGGGGCTCCTTGATCTTTGCAAAGGAAATGCGCAGCGGGGCGGTGCTGGCGCCGTTGTTCGTATTCGCGGTCGAGGCAGTGCGCGAGGCGGCCAAGAGGGGGTCCTTCCGAGGGCTCGGACTCACTACGCGCGTACCGTTCCCCCACCGCCGCACTGCGACAGACTGCGTGTGACCTGGCCAGATGCCAGATCAGAGCCGATCCGGTCGACGGTGCTGAAGTGAGGGCATGCCCCTGGTGACGGGCAGGGGACAGCTAACAGGCAGCGCAAAGGGTCAGTGTAGCCAGTTGGCACACTGATGTCCAGTGCGGGTTCTTCGAGACCCCTGTTGTTGTCAACGCCTGCGGCATGCCTGCCCTCAACGCACGGAAATACTGCCCTCTTCGTCGTCGATCCATGCCTCGGATTCGGATCGTCGTGACGACGCGTCCTGAGAATTGCGCGCTGCGTGCGGTTCGTCAAGGCCCCCTTGCCCAACCGGCTGCTGCGCTCGTCACTCGCGGCCCGCCACCGGAGGCGTCGAGGCACGACGATGATCACCATACCTGCCGCCGCCGCCGGCGCAAGGCAGCCACCGCCGACCCCTCAGAACGCCGAAGAGCGACCACCCGGATGGATGATCGCTCTTCGGTGCGTTCGCGTTACAGCCCCGCAGGACTGCGCTCAGCTCGAGGCCGGAGCCACCGGGGCTCCGCCCTCCGGAGCAAGGTCTTACTTGACCTCGACGGAGGCGCCGGCGCCCTCGAGGGACTCCCTGGCCTTGTCCGCGGCCTCCTTGTTGACCTTCTCGAGAACCGGCTTCGGCGCACCGTCGACCAGGTCCTTGGCCTCCTTCAGGCCCAGGGAGGTCAGCTCGCGCACGACCTTGATGACCTGGATCTTCTTGTCGCCGGCGCCGGTGAGGACGACGTCGAACTCGTCCTTCTCCTCGGGGGCCTCGGCGGCCGCGCCACCGGCGGCACCGGCGACGACGACCGGGGCGGCCGCGGCGGCGGTGACGTCGAACTTGTCCTCGAAGGCCTTCACGAACTCGGAGAGCTCGATGAGGGTCATCTCCTCGAACTGGGCAAGCAGCTCGTCCTGGGTGAGCTTCGCCATGATGGCGGTCCTTCCATTCAATCGGCAGGTGCCGGATGTACTGGGTGAGGCGGGCGTACGTCGGCCCGCTGCGACCCTTGCCGCGTCAGACGGCGAGGGTCAGAAAGCGAGCCGAGTTACTCGGCACCGCCCTGCTCTTCGTGCTTGGCGCGCAGCGCGTCCACGGTGCGGACGAGCTTCGACGGCAGCGCCTGGAAGACGGAGGCAGCCTGGGACTGCTTCGCCTTGAAGGCACCGGCCAGCTTGGAGAGCAGAACCTCGCGGGACTCGAGGTCCGCAAGCTTCTTGATCTCGTCGGCGGACAGCGCCTTGCCGTCAAGGACACCGCCCTTGATGACGAGATTCGGGTTGTCCTTGGCGAAGTCACGGAGACCCTTCGCCGACTCCACCGGGTCACCGGTGACGAAGGCGACAGCCGTCGGACCGTTGAACAGGTCGTCCAGCGTCGTGATCCCGGCCTCGTTGGCCGCAATCTTGGTCAGCGTGTTCTTCACCACGGCGTACTGGGCGTTCTCACCGAGCGACCGGCGCAGCGTCTTGAGCTGCGCCACGGTGAGACCGCGGTACTCGGTCAGCACGGCAGCGCTGGAGTTGCGGAACTGCTCCGTCAACTCGGCCACCGCGGCAGCCTTGTCGGGCCTCGCCATAGAGCCTCGGCCTCCTTCCGGGTGATTCTGACCGCGCGGACCCGAAGGAGGACTGGGGAAACGAAACGCCCCGGCGCAGGCGCACGGGGCGGACTCGACCGGCCGCACGCGCGGCGTGGCGCGTGATTCCGGGAGTTCTTCCACAGTCACCTGCGCGGGTCGTCCGCAGTTCAGCGGATCCTTCGGCCACCGCGCCCTCGTTCGAGCGCACGGCAACGACCAGCGGTCTTTGGCTTCGGTAGGAGAGTACGCGAACGGGGCGCGGGCAGGCAAATCCGCTCCGGCCCGGGTCCGCTCAGGGCAGCAGGCCGGCCCCGCCCCCCTGTTCCAGCAGGTCCCCGAAGTCGGCGGTGTCCTCCGCCGGCGGCGCGGGCACGGAGACCTTCACCCCGTAGTCGGTGTAGTGGGCGGTCTGGGTCGTCACGCCCAGGGCCGTCCGCGCCGTGCAGGTCTGCTTGACCAGCAGGTCCCGGTCGTCGACCCAGATGTCGACCGTCTCGGTGGTGACCCCGGCCTGGGTGAGCTGCGCCTTCAGCCGCTTCAGCTGGCCCGCGGGCAGGTGGGAGGTCCGGGTGACCAGGTCGGCGACCTTCACCGTGCCCGCGTAGTGCGTGGTGTGCTCGCCCCGCACCGTGGCCTCGCCGGCCTTCCTGACGTCCCCGGAGGCCAGCAGCAGCTTCACCGACTGGTTCGGAGTGGCGTTGCGCAGCTGGTCCTGCAGGTAGGCGCCGGAGCCCCCGCCGAGGCCGGCGAGGTCGGCGTACCCGTACCGGAGCCAGTGCTTGCCGCCGGCCCGCCGGGCGAACGGTTCGCCGAGGCGCGCGTAGTAGGCGTCCGGCAGGTACCGCGCCCGCATCGACGTGCTGCCGACCCGGCGCATGGTGTCCGCCATGCTGCCGCCGGTGTACGTGATGGTGAGCGCGCCGGTCAGGCCCCGGCCCCAGGACACGGTCCCGCCCGCCGTCATGGACACCAGCGTGCCGATGCCGGTCGTCAGCTCGACCCTGGCGGAGTCGGCCCGGTCCGTGGACCGGTCGGCGGAGCGCAGGGCCGCCAGGTCGGCGGGGCTGACGCGCTGGGCGCCCCCTGAGGCCCCGCCGGCGTGCGCGCCGGGCCCGGCGGGCCCGCACGCGGCCGCGCCCGTCAGCGCGGCAACCACCGCGATCGGCGCCGTCACGCGGCGCGCGGTCGTGCTCGTCATCGAGAATCCCCCTGTGCGACGGCCGTGTTCCGCACGCTAGCGCGGCGCACCGACAGCGGGTGGGGAAGTGCGGAAAGGGGACGGGCCCCGCACCTGGAGCAGGTGCGGGGCCCGTCGCCGACTGGGCGAGCCGTCAGGCTCAGACCGCGGCCGGGTCCTCCTCGACGAGGAGGTTGCGGGTGCGGTTCGGGTCGACCGGGACGCCGGGGCCCATCGTGGTGCTGATGGCGGCCTTCTTGATGTAGCGGCCCTTGGCGGCGGACGGCTTCAGACGGAGGATCTCCTCCAGCGCGGCGCCGTAGTTCTCCACCAGCTTGTCGTCCTCGAACGACGTCTTGCCGATGATGAAGTGCAGGTTCGAGTGCTTGTCGACGCGGAACTCGATCTTGCCGCCCTTGATGTCGGTGACGGCCTTGGCGACGTCCGGGGTGACGGTCCCGGTCTTCGGGTTCGGCATCAGACCACGCGGGCCGAGGACGCGGCCGAGGCGGCCGACCTTGCCCATGAGGTCCGGGGTGGCGACGACGGCGTCGAAGTCCAGACGGCCCTTCGACACCTCGTCGATCAGCTCGTCGGCGCCGACGATGTCGGCGCCCGCGGCACGCGCGGCCTCGGCACGGTCGCCGGTCGCGAAGACCAGGACCCGGGCGGTCTTGCCGGTGCCGTGCGGGAGGTTCACGGTGCCGCGGACCATCTGGTCGGCCTTGCGCGGGTCGACACCCAGACGGAAGGCGACCTCGACGGTGCCGTCGAACTTGGTCGTGGAGGTCTCCTTGGCGAGACGGACGGCCTCGAGCGGGGCGTACAGCTTCTCCCGGTCGACCTTGGCGTCCGCAGCGCGGAGAGCCTTGCTGCGCTTGCTCACAACTGCTCCTGTGTGTTCTGAAAGGAGTCGTGGTACGGGCCGAGCAGGCCCTTCCACGGGCGGCAGCGTCGGCTGCCGCGATGTTCTACGGAGGTGGGGTTCAGCCCTCGACGGTGACGCCCATGGACCGGGCGGTACCGGCGATGATCTTCGCGGCGGCGTCCAGGTCGTTGGCGTTGAGGTCGGCCAGCTTGGTCTGGGCGATCTCGCGGACCTGCGCCTCAGTGATCTTGGCGACCTTGGTCTTGTGCGGCTCGCCGGAGCCCTTCTCGATGCCCGCGGCCTTGAGGATCATCTTCGCGGCCGGCGGCGTCTTCGTGATGAAGGTGAAGGAGCGGTCCTCGTAGACCGTGATCTCCACCGGGATGACCCAACCACGCTGCGACTCGGTCGCGGCGTTGTAGGCCTTGCAGAACTCCATGATGTTGACGCCGTGCTGACCCAGCGCCGGGCCGACCGGCGGAGCCGGGTTGGCGGCGCCGGCCTGGATCTGGAGCTTGATGAGCCCCGTGACCTTCTTCTTCTTGGGAGGCATGTGCTCTCTCCGGGTCCTAGTGAGAGTGATCCGCCCCCATCCACCTGCCAGACCGTCCGCAATCGAACGGAACATCCGGATGGAGGCATACCGCACAACGATAACGGGTATCCCTGCGCGGCCAAAAACCGAGCAGGTCAGACCGGCTTCGACAACCGGACTGACCTGCTCGGAACTGGTCGGTGGAGAAGAACCTCAGTTCTTCTGGATCTGGTCGAAGGAGAGCTCGACCGGCGTCTCGCGGCCGAAGATCTCCACCAGGCCCTTGACCTTCTTCGAGTCGGGGTTGATCTCGTTGATGGTCGCCTGCAGCGTGGCGAACGGGCCGTCGGTGACGGTGACCGAGTCGCCGACCTCGAAGTCCAGCACCTGGACCTCGACCTTGCGCTGCGGCGCCGGCTTGCCCTCGGCCTCGGCGGCCTCGCGGGCGGCCTTCTCCTCCGCCTCCGGGGCGAGCATCTTGACGATCTCGTCCAGGGACAGCGGGTAGGGGTCGTAGGCGTTGCCGACGAAGCCGGTCACGCCGGGCGTGTTGCGGACGACGCCCCAGGACTCGTTCGTCAGGTCCATGCGGACGAGCACGTAACCGGGCAGCTTGTTCTGCCGGACGGTCTTGCGCTCGCCGTTCTTGATCTGGACGATCTCTTCCTCGGGCACCTCGGCCTGGTAGATGAAGTCCTCGACGTTCAGCGAGACGGCGCGCTGCTCCAGGTTGGCCTTCACGCGCTTCTCGTAACCGGCGTAGGTGTGGATCACGTACCACTCGCCGGGCAGGGTGCGCAGTTCCTCGCGGAGCTTGGTGACCGGGTCCACCTCGGCCTCCGGCTCGCTCTCGGCGCCCTCGCCCTCGCCGGCCTCGTCCTCGCCGGCTTCGTCCTCGCCGGCCTCGTCCTCGACGTGGACGGCGGCCTGCTCGGCCGGCTCGCCCGCGGCGGCTTCGACAGCCTCGGCCTCGTCGACCTCGTCCGCGCCCTCGACGATGTCGAGCTCGTCATCCACGGACTCGGTCGGCTCGATGGCGTCGTTCAGGTTCGGGTCAGACACGGTGGCTGCTTCTTCCTGGATACATAGGGGTGGAACATGCGAAAAGGGGCGCCGGGATCCACGGCGCCCTTCGCTCTTGGCTCAGCCGAAAACGTACTTGGCCGCGTGGTCGAGCCCATAGTCAATCACGGTCACCAGAGCGATCATGATGACAACGAAGAAGATCACCACGGTGGTGTACGACGTCATCTGCTGACGCGTCGGCCAGACGACCTTGCGGAGTTCCGCGATGATCTGACGGTAGAAGAGGGCAAGGCGCTTCAGCGGGCCCTTCTTGGCGCGCTTACCACCCTTGCGGCCCTTCCTCTTGGACTCCGGCACCTCGTCCTGGGCATCAGGCGTGTCGATGGAGCCCACGGCGTCCGTCATTCGTCCTCACCTGGTCCCGGGTCGTGGCCGTGCCGCGCCCGGTCGGAGCCGCACGGCGGTGCATTGCTGTACGTACACGCGCACACATCCTGGTGAAGGTGTGTGTAGCAGGGCCGGAGGGACTTGAACCCCCAACCGCTGGTTTTGGAGACCAGTGCTCTACCAATTGAGCTACGACCCTTTGTGTGTCCCCCAACGTACCGCATCCGCCCGGGTGCTCGGCGTGCACCTGCTGCGGCGGCGGCTGCTGAAGGCCAACGAGGTGTGAGTGTACGTGCTCCGACGCCGGGCGTCGAACAGAAAGTGCCCGTCGGGACCGTGCGAGGCGCGGATCGTCCTGGCGGGAGCCCCGATCCGGACGGGTGTTCCACGTTCTGCCCCTTCCTGTTCATTCCGTGAAACCCGTGTGCCGCATGCGTTTCCGGTCTGAAACGATGGACGGCATGAGCGCTGCAACCCCTCCCACCGAGCGCCGGGTCTCCGCCCGAGTCGGCGCGATCTCCGAGTCCGCCACCCTCGCCGTGGACGCCAAGGCCAAGGCCCTCAAGGCCGCCGGGCGTCCGGTGATCGGCTTCGGCGCCGGTGAGCCCGACTTCCCGACCCCGGACTACATCGTCGAGGCCGCGGTCGAGGCCTGCAGGAACCCCAAGTACCACCGCTACACGCCGGCCGGCGGCCTGCCCGAGCTGAAGTCCGCGATCGCCGCGAAGACGCTGCGCGACTCCGGCTGGGAGCCCGACACCGCGCAGATCCTGGTCACCAACGGCGGCAAGCAGGCCATCTACGAGGCCTTCGCCGCCATCCTCGACCCCGGTGACGAGGTCATCGTGCCGGCGCCGTACTGGACGACCTACCCGGAGTCGATCCGCCTGGCCGGCGGTGTGCCAGTGGAGGTCGTCGCCGACGAGACCACCGGCTACCGCGTCAGCGTGGAGCAGCTGGAGGCCGCCCGCACGGAGAAGACGAAGGTGGTGCTCTTCGTCTCGCCGTCCAACCCGACCGGCGCGGTCTACTCCGTGGCCGAGACGGAGGCCATCGGCCGCTGGGCCCTGGAGCACGGCCTGTGGGTGCTCACCGACGAGATCTACGAGCACCTCGTCTACGGCGACGCCGTCTCGGTGTCCCTGCCGGCCGTCCTGCCCGAGCTGCGCGACAAGTGCATCGTGGTCAACGGCGTCGCCAAGACGTACGCCATGACCGGCTGGCGCGTGGGCTGGGTCATCGGCCCGAAGGACGTGGTGAAGGCCGCGACGAACCTGCAGTCCCACGCCACGTCCAACGTGTCGAACGTCGCACAGGTGGCCGCCCTGGCCGCGGTCTCCGGCGGTCTGGAGGCGGTCGCGACGATGCGCGAGGCCTTCGACCGGCGGCGCAGGACCATCGTGCGGATGCTCAACGAGATCGACGGCGTGGTCTGCCCGGAGCCGGAGGGCGCCTTCTACGCGTACCCGTCGGTGAAGGCGCTGATCGGCAAGGAGATCCGCGGCAGGCGGCCGCAGAACTCCGTGGAGCTGGCCGCGCTCATCCTGGAGGAGGCCGAGGTCGCCGTCGTCCCCGGTGAGGCGTTCGGCACCCCGGGCTACCTGCGGCTGTCCTACGCCCTCGGCGACGAGGACCTGGTCGAGGGCGTGAGCCGGATCCAGAAGCTGCTGGCGGAGGCCCGGGACTGAGTTTCCCGGCCGCACACAGGAACGGGCCGCCTCCCCGTGGGGAGGCGGCCCGTTCCTGTGTGCGAGCAAGACCACGAAAGGGGAAACGGCTACCGGGACACCCGGGACGTGCGGCAGGATCCTTGGATGGAGCGTGTACGTGATCTCTCTGAGCTGCCGAAAGCCCATCTCCACCTGCACTTCACCGGGTCGATGCGGCCCGCCACCCTGCTGGAACTGGCCGACAAGTACGGCGTGCGGCTGCCCGAGGCCCTGACCGAGGCGCTGGTCGGCGGCGAGCCCCCGCGGCTGCGGGCGACGGACGAGCGGGGCTGGTTCCGCTTCCAGCGCCTGTACGACGCCGCGCGCTCGTGCCTGAGGGAGCCGGAGGACATCCGGCGGCTGGTGCGGGAGGCGGCCGAGGAGGATCTGAAGGACGGCTCGGGCTGGCTGGAGATCCAGGTGGACCCGACGTCGTACGCACCCCGGCTGGGCGGGCTGATCCCGGCGATGGAGGTCATCCTCGACGCGGTCGACGAGGCCTCGTGGGAGACGGGCCTCGGCATGCGGGTCCTGGTCGCCGCCAACCGCATGAAGCACCCCCTGGACGCCCGCACGCTGGCCCGCCTCGCCGTGCGCTACCGGGACCGCGGCGTGGTCGGGTTCGGCCTCTCCAACGACGAGCGCCGCGGCATGGCCCGCGACTTCGACCGGGCCTTCGCCATCGCCCGGGAGGGCGGGCTCCTCGCGGCTCCGCACGGGGGCGAGCTGACGGGCCCGGCCTCGGTCCGCGACTGCCTGGACGACCTGCGCGCCACCAGGGTCGGTCACGGGGTGCGTGCGGCGGAGGACGAGCGGCTGATGCGCCGCCTCGCGGACCGGGGGGTCACCTGCGAGGTCTGCCCGGCGTCGAACGTGGCGCTCGGCGTGTACGAGAAGCCGGAGGACGTCCCGCTGCGGACGCTGTTCGAGGCGGGGGTGCCGATGGCCCTGGGCGCGGACGACCCCCTGCTGTTCGGCTCCCGGCTGGCGGCCCAGTACGAGATCGCCCGCCGCCACCACGGCTTCACGGACGAGGAGCTGGCCGAACTGGCCCGCCAGTCGATCCGCGCCTCGGCCGCCCCGGAGGACGTGCGCACGAAGCTCCTGTCGGGAGTCGACGACTGGCTGGCCGGGCCGGTCGCCTGACGGCCGGGGCGGAGCGCTGCCGCGGGCGGGGCGGTCGCCTGACGGCCGGGCGGGGGCGGCTAGCGGGGGCAGGACGGTCGCCTGACGGCCCGGGCGGGGACGCTGCCGCGGACAGGGCGGTCGCCTGACGGCCGGGGCGGAGCGCTGCCACGGGCGGGGCCTGACCGGCCGGGCGGGGACGCTACCGGGGGCAGGGCGGTCGCCTGACGGCCCGGGCGGGGGCGCCGCCGCGGACAGGGCGGACCGGGAGGACCGGCAGGCGGAACGCCGGTGGTCAGAGGCTCACCCCGACCGTCACCGGCTCGTTCACCAGCGTGATGCCGAAGGCCTCGCGGACCCCCGCCACGACCTCCCGGGCCAGCGCCAGCAGGTCCTCCGTGGTCGCCTCGCCCCGGTTGGTCAGCGCGAGGGTGTGCTTGGTGGAGATGCGGGCCGGGCCGGTTCCGTAGCCCTTGGTGAACCCGGCCTTGTCGATCAGCCAGGCCGCCGAGGTCTTGGTGTGCCCCTCCCCCGCCGGGTACGCGGGCGGCTCGACGCCGGCCCCGAGCCGCTCCCGCACGCGTGTGCGGAACGCGGTGAACTCCCCGTCCGTGAGGATCGGGTTGGTGAAGAAGGACCCCGCCGACCAGGTGTCGTGGTCCTCGGGGTCGAGGACCATGCCCTTGCCGGCGCGCAGCTTCAGCACGGTGTCCCGGGCGGTGGCGAGCGGCACGCGGTCGCCCGCCTCCACGCCGAGGACCCGGGCCGTCTCGGCGTACTTGATCGGCGCGGAGAGGCCGTCCGCGTCCTCCAGCAGGAAGCGGACCCGCAGGACCACGTACCGCTCGGGGTCGGCCTTGAAGCGGCTGTGGCGGTAGGAGAACGCGCACTCCTCGTTGGTGAGCGTCACCGTCCGGCCGGCCCGGCGGTCGTAGGCGACGACCTCGGTGATGGTCGAGGAGACCTCCTGGCCGTACGCGCCGACGTTCTGGATCGGCGTGGCGCCCGCGGAGCCGGGGATGCCGGACAGGCACTCGACACCGGCGAGGCCCGCCTCGACCGTGCGGGCGACGGCGTCGGTCCACACCTCGCCGGCGGCCAGTTCCAGCGTCGTGCCGGTGAGGGCGAAGCCGCGGGTGGCGATGCGCAGGGCGGTGCCGTCGAAGCCCTTGTCGCCGATCACCAGGTTCGAGCCGCCGCCGATGACCAGCAGCGGCGTGCCGGCGGCGTCGGCCTCGCGGACGGCGTCGATCACCTCGGCGTCGGTGGTCGCGGTGATCAGCCGGGTCGCGGGGCCGCCGAGCCGGAAGGTGGTCAGCGGGGCCAGGGGCGCGTCGTGGAGTTCCTGCACGCGCCCAAGACTACGAGACGGCACGGACGGCACCGCCCTCAAGACGTGCCCGGTGCGGCTGCCGCCGAGCAGCGGCCGTCGCCGGGACCGGTCAGGGGCGCCCGCACGATGCGAACGCCCCTCACCCCTGCTGCTTTCCGGGACGGCCCGTACGGCTCGCCGCCGGCGGGTTCATGCCAGGCGCACGACCGCCCGGGACAGGCCCAGGACCTTCTGGCCGCCGCTCGTCGCCGTGAGGTCGACCCGGACGGCGTTGTCGTCGAGCTTGGCCGCGACCTTGCCGCTGACCTCGATCGTGGCGCCGTCGTCGTCGTTCGGGACGACGACCGGCTTGGTGAAGCGCACGCCGTACTCGACGACGGCGCCGGGGTCGCCCAGCCAGTCGGTGACGACGCGGATCGCCTCGGCCATGGTGAACATGCCGTGCGCGATCACGTCCGGCAGCCCGACCTCCCGGGCGAACTTCTCGTTCCAGTGGATCGGGTTGAAGTCGCCGGAGGCGCCCGCGTACTGCACCAGGGTGGCACGGGTCACGGTGAAGGTCTGCGCCGGCAGCTCGGTGCCGACCTCGACGTCGTCGTACGCGATCTTCGCGGTCATCGCCTCACGCCTCCTCGGCCGCGCGGGCCACGAGCTTGGTCCAGGCGGTCACGACGTGCTCGCCCGCCTCGTCGTGCACCTCGCCGCGGATGTCCAGGATGTCGTTGCCAGCCAGGGACCTGATCGCCTCGATCGTCGAGGTGACCGTCAGCCGGTCACCGGCGCGCACGGGCCGCCGGTACACGAACCTCTGGTCGCCGTGCACGACGCGGCTGTAGTCGAGGCCGAGCCGGGGGTCCTGGATGACCTGCCCGGCGGCCTTGAAGGTGATCGCGAACACGAACGTCGGCGGTGCGATCACGTCGGAGTGGCCGAGGGCCTTGGCGGCCTCCGGGTCCGTGTACGCCGGGTTGGCGTCCCCCACAGCCTCCGCGAACTCACGGATCTTCTCCCTGCCCACCTCGTAGGGGGCGGTGGGCGGGTAGGACCGCCCCACGAAGGACTGGTCGAGCGCCATGGCTCGGCACCTCCTGGTGTCACATGCGCTGACGTGCGGCCGGACCGCACGAGGGAACGACATGAGCAAACAACATGAGGCCGCCCCCCGGTTGCGGGGGCGGCCTCATGTCTGAGCCTTTTTTATCGCGTCTCGCGGTGCGCGGTGTGCGCATTGCAACGCGGGCAGTGCTTCTTCATCTCAAGACGGTCCGGGTTGTTACGCCGGTTCTTCTTGGTGATGTAGTTCCGCTCCTTGCACTCCACGCAGGCCAGCGTGATCTTCGGGCGGACGTCGGTGGCAGCCACGTGAGTGCTCCTTGACGAACGGATGGACTGATTTAACGCAAGAAGAGTAGCCGATCGAAGGACCGAGCCCGCAATCGGCTACCAAGGTAGCGGTGACCGGACTTGAACCGGTGACACAGCGATTATGAGCCGCTTGCTCTACCGACTGAGCTACACCGCTTTGATGTGGTCGGACCCCGCCTCGCGGCGGGAGCCTCACACACCAGAGCCCCAAAACGGAATCGAACCGTTGACCTTCTCCTTACCATGGAGACGCTCTGCCGACTGAGCTATTGGGGCGAGCGATGAAGACATTACACGGTCCGCCGCCGTTCGCCCAAATCCGTTCCGCCGGTCCTCCGCCGGCCCGGTGACCCGGCTCCTCGGCGCCGCCTTCCGCCCCACCCCTCGCCGGACCCCGGGAGCCTCGTACGCCTCCGGCGCCCCGGGTATGGGGCTGGGCGGCGACCGGGGCGGTCCTGTGGGCGGGCCACGCCGGTACGACTATTGCGCTCCTCCCCCTCCGGGACGGGCCGCCGCCCTAGGCTCGACTCACTCTGCGTGATCTTGCGCCCTCCCGCGCAGCCGCGAGTCCGTGTCCGTACCCGTGCCCATGTCCGTGTCCGTGCACCTGGAGCACCCGTCGTCCCTGGAGCGCGATGCCCGACAGCCAGCCGCAGCCTCCCCCCTCGCCCTCGTCGGCTGCCTCCGGCGCCTCGGGGCCGACCGGGACCCCGGGTGCGTCCGAGGCGCCGGACCCCGGGGCGTCCGAGGCGCCGGACCCCGGGGCGTCCGGCTGTCCGGGTTCTCCGGGCGCGTCGGGCCCGGCGGGTTCCCCGGGCGGGTCGGAGGGCGCGGGGACGCCGGGGCAGCCCGGCCCCGGCCGACTGCTGCTGTGCGGGGCGCGGCTCACGGACGGGCGGACCGTGGACGTGCGGCTGGGCGCCGGACGCATCGAGGCGGTCGGCACGGCCGGCAGCCTGGGGGCCGGCGGGCCCGGCGGCACGGTGACGCGGCTGGACCTCAGCGGCTACCTGCTGCTGCCTGCGCCCGCCGAACCCCACGCGCACGGCGACACGGCCCTGACCGCTGACAGCCGCGGACCGGCCCCCTACGACGCGGAGGACATCCGGCGCCGGGCGACGGAGGCGGCGCTGCTGCAGCTCGGGCACGGGGCGACCGCGCTGCGCGCACACGTACGCGTGGGCGGCGTCCAGGGGCTCGGTGCCCTGGACGCCGTGCTGCAGTCCGGGCGGGCCTTGCGCGGCCTCACGGAGCTCACGACGGTGGCGGTGCCGCGGGTGCTGACCGGCGCGGCCGGGACGGACGGGCTCGCGATGCTGCGGGACGCGGTGAAGATGGGCGCCGGCGTGGTGGGCGGCTGTCCGGACGTGGACCCCGACCCCACGGGATACGTCGAGGCGGTCCTCGAGGTCGCCTCCGAACACGGCTGCCCCGTGGACCTGCACACCGACGGCGCCGACCCGGCCCGGCTGACGCGCATCGCGGCGATGGCGGGCGGACTGCGCCCCGGGGTCACGCTGGGCCCGTGCGGCGGCCTGGCGCGGCTCCCCGTCGAGGTGGCTTCGCGGACCGCGGACCAGCTGGCCGCCGCCGGCGTGACGGTGGTGTGCCTGCCGCAGGGCGGCTGCGGAAGCTCCGAGGACCGCGGGACCGCACCGGTGCGGCTGCTGCGGGCGGCCGGGGTGCGCGTGGCCGCGGGCAGCGGCGCCCTGCGGGACGTGTCGAACCCGGTGGGGCGCGGGGACCCGCTGGAGGCGGCGTACCTGCTGGCCTCGCGCCACGGGCTGCGGCCCGAGGACGCCTACGACGCGGTGAGCGCGCGGGCCCGCGCGGTGCTGGGGTTGCCCGAGGTGCGGGTGGAGGCCGGTTTCCCGGCGGAGCTGCTCGCGGTGCGCGGTGACCGCCTTGCGGGGGCGCTGTCGCTCGCGTACAGCCGGGTCGTGGTGCACCGGGGGCGGGTGGTGGCGCGGACGAGCGCGGTACGGGACTTCCGCGACGCGACGGCCGAGGCGGACCCGGGCCTGCCGCGGCAGGGGCGCTGGGAGCCGTCCTGAGGGGCGCCCGGGGCACCCCCGGCACCCGGCGCCCGGCACCCGGCGGGGGTGGCGCGCCTCTGCCTTCCGGCGTGGTGACTCCGAAGGCGCGGCGGGGCCGTGGGGCCCGGAAGGCCACGGAGGTGCGGCGCGGGGTGGTCACCACGCTGCGAGGCGCGCCGACGCGGGGCGGGTCGGTGACTGCGCCCCGAGACGCCCAGGCACGGGGCGGGTCGGTGACCCCGCTACGAGGCGCGCAGGCACGGCGCGGGTCGGCGACCCCGCTACGAGACGCGCAGGCACGGCGCCGGCCGGTGACCGCGCTTACGAGGCGACGCAGACGCGGCGCGGGCCGGCGACCGCGCTACGAGGCCGCGGCCTCGGGCACGAGATCCACAGCCCGCGACATGACGTCGCCTGGCGCAGTGTGAGGTCCGGTGCCTGCCGTACGGGGTCGCTGTGGCACGGGGCCCGCCGGTGCCTGCGGTGCGGGGGTGAAGTCGCCTGGCTGGTGCGGCCGTCCGGGTGTACGGGCACCCGTGGGCAAACAGGCGTACGGTCGGAAACATGCGCATTGTCATCGCTGGTGGTCATGGTCAGATCGCGCTGCGGCTGGAGCGCCTGCTCGCCGCGCGCGGAGACGAGGTGGCGGGGATCATCCGCCGCGCCGAACAGGCCGACGACCTGCGCGAGGCCGGCGCCGAACCGATCGTGCTGGACCTGGAGTCCGCGTCGGTCGAGGAGGTCGCGGAGCGGCTGCGCGGCGCGGACGCGGCGGTCTTCGCGGCGGGCGCGGGCCCGGGCAGCGGCGCGGCCCGCAAGGAAACGGTGGACAAGGGCGCGGCGATCCTGTTCGCGGACGCGGCCGTCCGCGCGGGCGTGCGACGCCATGTGGTCGTGTCGTCGATGGGCGCGGACGCGCGGCACCAGGGCGACGACGTCTTCGACGTGTACCTGCGCGCCAAGGGCGAGGCGGACGACCACGTCCGCGCCCAGGAGGCCCTGGACTGGACGATCCTGCGCCCCGGCACCCTCACCAACGACGCCGGTACCGGCCTCGTCCGCCTGGAGGCCCACACCGGCCCGGGAACGATCCCCCGCGACGACGTGGCCGCCGTCCTGGCCGAACTGGTGGACACCCCGGCGACCACCGGTCTGACCCTGGAGGTGATCAGCGACTCCACACCGGTGTCGGTCGCGGTGAAGTCGGTGGCGGGGAACTGAGGACGGCGTCGGCAGCGGGCGTCCCGGCCGCGCGGGAGTCCCTGCTGCGCCGCATGCAGGAGCTCTTCCCGACCGACGGGCGGGGCGCGGTCGCCGGTCGGTAGCCGGCGCCCGGCGTCGACCGGCCGAACGTGCCGGACGGCGTCCGCCAGCACGGCCGGGAAGAGATCCGGGCGTACCGGGCACGGCAGTTCGCGGCCGTGCCGCCCTCGGCCCTCTCGCCTCACCGGACCCGAAAGCCCAAGTACATCCAGTACGAGGGTGTCCGGCCGACACGCCGAGAGCACGCACCGGACGCCGCTCCCCGACGGGCGAACACTGCCTGCCGCGGCACTAGAACAGCGGCAGCTGCCCCGGGAACTCGGGAACCTCGTACCCGTCCAACGACGGCTGCACGGCGCCGAGTTGTGCCGCCCGGCGCGATCCCGGACAGGACGTCAGCTCGCCGCTGTCCCGAGCACCGGGCGGGTCGTGCCGCGCGAACCGCCCGGCGACGACGGCGATCTCACGACGGCACACGGGGCACGATCTGCGACGCGAGGACGAGGACGAGGACATGGGGCCAGTGTGCCCCCGGCGACTGACAGTCCCCATCCCCCGCGACGCACTCTGGATCGTGCGGCGCACCCCGCCCTACGGTGGCGGCATGAGCGATCACCCGGAGGCAACTGTCGCGCCCGTCCAGGCCTATGAGCCCCCCTACTACGTGGCTGTCTTCACCACGGTGCGGACCCAGGACCAGAGCGGCTACCGCGAGACCAACGCACGCATGGAGGACCTGGTGAAGGACATCCCCGGATTCCTGGGGATGGACCACGCGCAGACCCCCGGCGGGCTGGGCATCACCGTCGGGTACTTCCGCGACGCCGACGCCCTCACGGAGTGGCGGGGCAACGCCGAGCACCGCGCGGCGCAGAAGCGCGGGCGGGCCGAGTGGTACCAGAGCTACACGCTGCACGTGGCGAAGGTGGAGCGGAGCCACGGGTTCGTACGAGCGGAGGACCTGCAGAGGCCGACGGAAGGCTGACCCGACCAACCGAGGTCACTGAGGGAGCACCCGCCGGCCCAGGGACCGACCGCCCAGTGCTCAAGGTCTCCGTGACCTGCCACAGACGTACCAGCGGGAAGAGCGCCGGGCAGGGAGGGCACGGGAAAACGAGAACGCACACCGTCACCGGAACTTCCCGGCTGCCCGCGGTGCGTCACCGGTGCAGGGACTCGGCGACGGCCGGGTCCTCGAGCACGGTGACGCACCAGGCGAAGTGCTCGTCACCGCCGCCCGGCGCGAAGGCGTCGCTCGTGGCCATCGCATAGGCGGCCCGGTACAGCAGGAGGTCGTCGACCGCGTAGCCGAACTCGTCGGCGAACCGCGTGGTGAGCTGCCGGGTGATCTCCGGGGCGTGCTCGGTGCCCGCCGGGAAGATGGCCGCGGCCACGGCGGCGTCGAACCGGGGGTCCCCGCCCGTGGACAGGAAGCCGTAGTCCACGAGGGCGAGCGGCCGCAGGTCGTCGTCCACCAGCACGGTCTCCGGGAAGACGTCACCGTGGACGACCGCCTCGTCGGTACGGGGCAGCGAGCGCAGCTTCCGAAGCACCTGGGCGCGCGTGTCGTCGAAGTCGCGGACATGCGTGGAGAGCCGGTCCGCGCACCGGCTGACCCGCCGGTCCACCAGGTCCGCCAGGGCGGATCCGAAAGTGGTGTGGCCTTCCCACAGCGGGCGTTCCTCGTCCAGCACAGGAAGGTGCTTGACCTCGTCGACGTCATGGGCGTCCGCGAGGGCGCGCAGCACGCCGACCAGGCAGTCGACCGCTTCGGGCAGCACCTCGTCCGGGTCGTCGGTGCGGATCCTGCCCGCCAAGGGCTCGCCGGTCAGCTCCCGCTCCACGGTCATCGGGACACCGTCGATGTCCTCGACGGCGAGGATCTCCGGGGCGCCGAACGGCAGGTGCGCCGCGGCATCGGCGTAGAAACGCTGCATCCGCCGCAGTTCGGATCCCCGTCGGCGCTCCCACACCTTGGCCACCGTTCCGTCCCCGAGTCGGTAGACGGCTCCCTCCACCGCCGCCTCGACGGGCCCGGCGTCGGGATATCCGGCGTCGACGAAATGTCGTACGCGCCGGGCCGTGGTGTCCCGTATCGCATCGGACATCTCGTGCCTCCTTCCGCCCCCGGCGGGAACGACCGGCCGGTCGGCGGGGCCGACGCCGGGACCATCTCCCACGGTAGGCCCCTCGCCCGCGCGACACCCGGTGACGGAGCGCTGCCGGGCGCCGTGCCGCTCCCCGGCGCGTGGGGCCGATGCCGTACTCCCGCAGCAGGTCGGACCACAGCCTCGTTGCCGGCCCGTCGCTGCTACGACCTTCGGCATGCTGGAGTGTCGTTCTGGCTCAGTTCCGGCGTGGACGCGATGGAGTGCCCCCGGCGGGCCGGCCACAGCGTCGCGGTGCTGCACAAGGTGTACGCCAAGGTTCTTGACCGGACGCGGGAGCACGCGAACAACCGGATCGACGCAGCCCTGTGGGAGTGGAACGAACCGGAGTGACCATGCTCACCCCCGGGGGACACCTGGGAGACACGCACTGATCAACGGTGGGATACGGGCGGAACGAGGTGAGACACGTTCACGCCCCGTCCATGGCGAATCGAAAAGGGGAAGCAACAAGAAACCCCCTCTGACCAGGTAAGTAAGCTGATCAGAGAGGGTTTCCCTCAGCGTGGCGGCGCCAGGATTCGAACCTGGGAAGGCTGAGCCGGCAGATTTACAGTCTGCTCCCTTTGGCCGCTCGGGCACACCGCCGGGGATGCTGCACGGCGTTCCGTCTTTCGGCGGTGCTCCGTGGCAACGACGTAAACGATACCTGATGGGGAGGGGTGCTTCGCCACCCGATTGATCCGCGTCGCCGCGGACAAGGGGTGACTAGGCTGGAGCGGATGCGGCCCGGGACTCCGTGCCGGGCTCGGCGGAACCCCACGCCCGCCGACACGCACCCGATAAGCACCCTGATACAAGGAGCCACAGGACATGGCCGACTCCAGTTTCGACATCGTCTCGAAGGTCGAGCGGCAGGAGGTCGACAACGCCCTCAACCAGGCCGCCAAGGAGATCTCACAGCGCTACGACTTCAAGGGCGTGGGTGCCTCGATCTCATGGTCCGGCGAGAAGATCCTCATGGAGGCCAACTCCGAGGACCGGGTGAAGGCGGTCCTCGACGTCTTCCAGTCCAAGCTGATCAAGCGCGGCATCTCGCTGAAGGCCCTGGACGCGGGCGAGCCGCAGCTGTCCGGCAAGGAGTACAAGATCTTCGCGTCCATCGAGGAGGGCATCTCCCAGGAGAACGCCAAGAAGGTGGCGAAGATCATCCGTGACGAGGGCCCCAAGGGCGTCAAGGCACAGGTCCAGGGCGACGAGCTGCGCGTCAGCTCCAAGAGCCGCGACGACCTGCAGGCCGTGATCGCCCTCCTGAAGGGCAAGGACTTCGACTTCGCGCTGCAGTTCGTGAACTACCGCTAGTCCGGCCGCGACTGCCGCTGGCCCGTCCGGCCGCGGCTACCGCTGGTGTGTCCGGCGGACGACCGGCCCCCGGGCATGGACATGGGCGTGGGGCGTCGGCGGGCATCCGCCCACCGCCGCCGGGTCCGGCGTCCCGCCGTCGCACCCGATGCCCGGTCGTACGGCGATCGCATGCGGCGGGCTGATGTCCGGCGGTCGCATGCGGCGGACGGCCGGCCGTCGCGTGTCGTGCGTACGACGAGAAAAGGGTGGGCACCCGTTCGGTGCCCACCTTTGTCGTCCGCCCGGCGCCGGCCCCGGCCGCGCGCTCAGTCGCGCGAGTTGCCGAAGAGGATGCGGTAGGCGATCAGCAGCACGAGTGAGCCGCCGATCGCCGCCGCCCAGGTGGCGCCGTCGTAGAACGCCTTGTTGATGGGGTGGTCCAGCCAGCGGGCCGAGATCCAGCCGCCGACGAACGCGCCCGCGATGCCGATGAGGGTGGTGCCGAGGAGGCCGCCCGGGTCACGGCCGGGCAGCAGGAACTTGGCGATGGCACCGGCCAACAGCCCCAGGATGATCCAACCGATGATGCCCATGTCCTGATCCTGCCCTTCCACCCTGTGCCCGCACTGTCCCCGCGCTGTGGCCGCGGTCCGGACGGGTCGTGCCCGCCGGCCGCGCGTCCCCGCTCGTCGTGCCGGAGGCCGCTCCCCGGCCCTCGTCGTGATGCTCGCACCACGGGTGTTCGTGCCGTGTCGCCGGTGAAGACGTCCTGACCACGTCCGACGGTTGCACCGATCAGTGGGGTGCGCACCGTGACGAGCTCCGCTCAGGGGACCGGTGGGCCCGACCGCGGGGCGGGGCGCCCGGGGACGGCCCGGATGCGTTCCGGCCGGTCGGCGGGGGCGTCACCCGCGGCGGCCCGGCTCCCGCCGGCAGGGGCGGCCGCAAGGGGAGGAGGCAGTGGCGGTGCACCGCTGCGCGGGGGAAAACAGCATGTCGGTACCGCGCTGCGCGGGTACCCGTGCCGGACCGGGGAACAGTCGGGGCGCGGGCGGAGGTGAGGAGCTCGTGAGCCAGCCCTCGGGCACCGGCACGCACGGGCCCGGCGCACGGCGGGTGCCGCCACCCACGGGCGGCGAGGACCTCGACCGTCTGCAGGCCGGGCTGCGGCACCTGGCGCACGTCCACGGGCGTCTGCGCGCACTTCTGGACGCCGTGATGAGCATCGGCAGCGCCCTGGAGCTGGACACCGTGCTGCACGCCGTCGTGGAGTCGTCCCGGAAGCTCGTCGACGCCCGGTACGCCGCGATCGGCGTCCTGGACGAGTCCGGGCACTTCACCGAGCTGATCCCGTCCGGATTCGGCGCGGACCAGTTCCGGCACGGGTCGGGTGACGAGCTGCCCCACGGCACCGGGCTGCTCGGCGAACTGGTCCGCAATCCCAAGCCGCTGCGGGTGGCCGACCTCGCCGGTCACCCGCGAGCGGCGGGCTTCCCCGAGGGGCATCCGGTCATGACCACCCTGCTCGGGGTGCCGATCCGGGTCCGCGGCACCATCTACGGCAACCTGTACCTCGCCGACAAGCAGGACGGCCCCTTCAGCGACGAGGACGAGGAGATCGTCACCGCCCTGGCCGGCGCGGCCGGCGTCGCCATCGAGAACGCGCATCTCTACGAGCGCGTCCGCCGGGCCACCAAGGAGTTCCAGCTCCGTCTCCTGCCCGACCTGCCCCGCCTGCCCGGTCTGGAGCTGGCGGCCCGCTACCAGCCTTCCACCCGCACGCCGCGCATCGGCGGGGACTGGTACGACCTCTTCCACCTGCCCGGGCGGGCACCCTGTCTGATGGTCGGCGACGTGATGGGCCACGGTCTGGAAGCCGCCACCCTCATGAGTCAGATCAGCAACGCCCTGCGCGTCATCGCCTTCGGCGAGCGGGAGACGCTCAGCCGGATCCTCCACCGTCTCGACGAGGTCCTGCACGGTCTGTACGGCGGTCCGATGGCCACGGTCCTCGTCGCCCGTCTGGAGTCCCCCGCCCGCGACGGCAGCCGCCTGCTGCGCTGGGCCAGTGCGGGACATCTGCCCCCTCTGCTGGTCACCGCCGACGACCGGGCCCGGTACGTGCGCACCGAGTCCGTCGGCCACCCCCTCGGCGTGGATCCCGGCCTGATGCGGCCCGAGCACGAGCTGCTCCTGCTCCCCGGTGCGACGCTGGTCCTGCACACCGACGGGCTGGTCGAGTGCCGGGGCCAGTCGCTCGACGAGGGCATGGGCGAGGTCGGCCGCATCGCCGCGGCCCACGCCACGGCTCCGCTCGGCCAGTTGTGCGATGCGCTCCTCGCCCACCGCGCCGGCTCCTTCGACGACGACGTCGCCGTACTCGCCGTCCGTGTCACCGGCTGAGGGCCGCCCGCCCGGCGTCCCCGGCGTCGCCCTGGCGGGAGGCGTTGCCGATCGGGCGCCGCGGGCGCCACGGTGACGCATGGGCGTGACCCGCCGATACTTGGATCAGCAGGCAGTGCCGGTGGAACGAGGTGCCGATCATGAAGGTGTTCAACCTGGTGCTCAATGTTCTGTGGCTGGTCTTCTGCGGCATCTGGATGGCGCTCGGCTACCTGGTCGCGGCGCTGGTGTGCTTCGTGCTGATCGTCACCATCCCGTTCGGCATCGCGGCGCTGCGCATCGCGGGGTACGTGCTGTGGCCGTTCGGCCGGACCACGGTGGATCGGCCCGACGCCGGTGCGCCGTCCTTCGTCGGGAACGTGATCTGGGTGGTCTTCGCCGGGTGGTGGCTGGCCCTGGGCCACCTGATCACGAGCATCCCGCTGTTCCTGTCGATCATCGGCATCCCGTTCGGATGGGCCAACCTCAAGCTCATCCCGATCTCGCTGATGCCCCTGGGGCGCGAGGTGGTGTCCACCGAGCAGGCCTTCGGCCGGCGTCCGGCGTGGTGACGGCGGACGCGGGGAACGGGCGGGGGCCGCTCAGAGGCGCCGGACGCCGCTGAGGACCGCCGTCACCGCCGCCGGCCCGCCATCTGTTCGAGCCGGGCGATGCGCTCCGCCATCGGCGGGTGCGTGGAGAACATCTTCGACAGGCCCTGGCCCGGCCGGAACGGGTTCGCGATCATCATGTGGCTCACCGTCTCGATGCGCGGCTCCGGGGGAAGCGGCAGCCGCCTGGTGCCGGCCTCCAGCTTGCGCAGGGCGCCCGCGAGCGCGAGGGGGTCGCCGGTGAGCTGGGCTCCGGACGCGTCCGCCTCGTACTCCCTGGAGCGGCT
Organism: Streptomyces sp. NPDC046831; assembly: GCF_040645305.1. NCBI lineage: Bacteria > Bacillati > Actinomycetota > Actinomycetes > Kitasatosporales > Streptomycetaceae > Streptomyces > Streptomyces sp. NPDC046831. The sequence goes on from NZ_JBEYXZ010000031.1 coordinate 71,645, forward strand.
GATGGCCAGCTGGATCAGGCTGGCCGCGAGCGGGCCCAGGATCAGGATCAGCAGCATGCCCAAGAGGCCGGGGCCCTCGTCGTCGTCGGAGCGGCCGACGGGGATCAGCCAGGCGAAGTTCACCAGGAACATGATCACTGAGGCGAGGGCGCCGGCGACCGACGAGATGAGGATGTCGCGGTTGTAGACGTGGCTCAGCTCATGGCCGATGACGCCGCGCAGCTCGCGCTCGTCGAGGAGACGCAGGATGCCGTCCGTGCAGCACACGGCGGCGTTGCGCGGGTTGCGGCCGGTGGCGAAGGCGTTGGGCGCCTCCGTCGGGGAGATGTACAGGCGCGGCATGGGCTGGCGGGCCTGGGTGGAGAGCTCGCGGACCATGCGGTACAGACCCGGGGCCTCGAACTCGCTGACGGGCCGCGCGCGCATCGCCCGGAGGGCCAGTTTGTCGCTGTTCCAGTACGCGTACGCGTTGGTGCCGAGGGCGACGAGGACCGCGACGACCAGTCCCGTGCGGCCGAAGAAACTGCCGATGACGATGATGAGTGCGGACAGTCCCCCGAGGAGTACTGCGGTCCTGAGCCCGTTGTGCCGGCGGTGCACGGTACGCCCTCCAAGTGGTGCGGCAGGGGAACCCTTCGCTTGCCGATGTCCACGCCACTGGTCCGTGGTGTCACGTCCAGTGGACCCTTCCGTACTTGGTCAACGCCGGGCGGAGACCCCTGGTTCCCTGGTGCGTGCGACGGCGCGCGGGCCGTCCGGGTGAGCGGTACGCCGGCCTGCTCGGGCGCTGGAGGCCGGGTGCCCCTCGCGCGCGGGTCGATGCCTGTGCATGGGAAACGGGGCAGGTGTCGGGGCGGCCCCGGGCGACGCCGCGGGCCGGCGTACCGCCGAGGGGGGGGGCCCGGCCCCCGCCGCGGCGGTGCGTCCGGTCCCCCGGCCGCGAAGGGGGCGCGGCCCGTCAGAGAAGGGGGCGCGGCCCCGTCAGAACAGAGCCGTGCCCGCGAACCGCAGGACCAGCTGCGGCGCGCCCGACAGGGCGATGCCGAGGACGGCCGTCAGGGTGAGCGCGACGGTGAGCGGGGCCGGGACGCGGTGCGCGGCCGGCTCGCCCTCGGGGGCCCGGAAGAGCAGGGCCGTCCACTGGAGGTAGTAGAACAGCGCGATCACGACGTTGACGGCCATGACGACGGCGAGCCAGCCGAGTCCGGCCTCCACGGCCGCCGAGAACACGGTGACCTTGGCGAACAGGCCGATGACGCCCGGCGGCAGCCCGGCGAGGCACAGCAGGAAGAAGGCCAGAAGCAGGGCGGTGAGCGGGTTCGTGGCGTACAGGCCCCGGTAGTCGCTGACGCGGTTGCCGGGCCGTGTACGGCCGACCAGCGCGGCGACCGCGAAGGCGCCGAGGTTGACGGCGGCGTACATGAGGGCGTACGCGACCGTGGAGCCGATCGACTTGCCGGGGTCCTTCGAGTAGGCCGCCGCGGCGATCGGCACGAGCAGGTAGCCGGCCTGCCCCACGGACGACCAGGCCAGCAGCCGGACCGCGCTGTGCGCGCGGGTGGCCTGCTGGCGCAGGGCACCGACGTTGCCGACCGTCATGGTGAGCGCGGCCAGCGCCGCGAGCGCCGGGCCCCAGACACCGGCGTACGAGGGGAAGGCGACGACGGTGACGAGGATCAGGCCGGTGAAGCCGACCGCCTTGCCGACGACGGAGAGGTAGGCGGCGATCGGCAGGGGCGCGCCCACGTAGGTGTCGGGCACCCAGAAGTGGAACGGCACGGCGGCCGTCTTGAAGGCGAAGCCGACGAGGGTGAGGACGACACCGGTCTGGGCGAGGGTGTTCAGCTGCCCGTCGACGTGCTGGAGGCGGCCGGCGACCTGGGTGAGGTACAGGGTGCCGGTGGACGCGTAGACGAAGCTGATGCCCAGCAGGCTGACCGCGGTGGCGGTGACCGACGACAGGAAGAACTTCAGGGCCGCGTCGGAGGAGCGGCGGTCGCCGTGCCGGATGCCGACGAGCGCGAAGGCGGGCAGGGAGGCGACCTCCAGGGCGACGACGAGGGTCGCCAGGTCGCGGGAGGCCGGCAGCAGCGCGGCGCCCGCGGCGGAGGACAGCAGCAGGAACCAGTACTCGCCCTCGGGAAGTGCCCGGCGCTCGTCCTTCAGGGCGGTGACGGACAGCAGGGCGGCCAGCAGGGCTGCGCCGAGGACCAGGAACTGGACGACGAGGGTGAAGCGGTCGGCCGTGTAGCTGCAGACGCCGGCCTGCCCGGTGACGCAGAAGGTGGAACGGTCGCCGTCCAGGAGCGGCAGCAGGGCCAGCGCGGAGGCGGCGAGGCCGGCGACCGAGACCCGGCCGAGCAGCGGCTTGCGCGCGTCGGGCAGGAAGAGGTCGGCGACGAGCACGGCGAGCGCGGCCACGGCCGTGATCAGGGGCGGCGCGACGGCGACCCAGTCGACGGACTGGATCACCGAGGCGGCCAGGGGCTGGGCCGGGGAGCTCATCGGGTGCCTCCTGCGAGGAGCTGCTGCACGGCCGGGTCGGTCAGCCCGAGCAGGGTCTTGGGCCACAGTCCGGCGACGACGGTGAGGGCGACGAGCGGGGTCCAGGCCGCGAACTCGTAGCCGCGCACGTCGGGGAGGTGCGGGGCGTCCTGCGGTACGGCGCCCATGCAGACGCGGCGGACCACGACGAGCAGGTACGCGGCGGTCAGCAGGGTGCCGAACGCCCCGATCGCCGTGAAGGTGAGGAACGCGGGGCGGGCGAGGCCGGCGGCGGGCCGGAACGCGCCGAACAGGGCCAGCATCTCGCCCCAGAAGCCGGCCAGGCCCGGCAGGCCCAGGGAGGCGACGGCGCCGAAGGCGAGCAGGCCGCCCAGGCGGGGGGCCCTGCCGTACAGGGCGGCCCCCGTCTTCTGGGACAGCGTGTCGAGGTCGGTGGTGCCGGTGCGGTCCTTCAGCCCGCCGACCAGGAAGAACAGCAGGCCGGTGATGAGGCCGTGGGCGACGTTGGCGAACAGCGCGCCGTTCACGCCGGTCGGGGTCATGGTGGCGATGCCGAGCAGGACGAAGCCCATGTGGCCGACGGAGGAGTAGGCGATGAGCCGCTTGAGATCCCCCTTGGCGCCCTGCTTGGCCAGGGCCAGGCAGGCCAGGGACCCGTAGATGATCCCGACGACGGCGAACGCGGCGAGGTAGGGCGCGAAGGTGCGGAAGCCGTCGGGCGCGACGGGCAGCAGGATGCGGACGAACCCGTACGTGCCCATCTTCAGCAGCACGCCGGCCAGCAGGACCGAGCCGACGGTCGGCGCGGCGGTGTGGGCGTCCGGCAGCCAGCTGTGCAGGGGCCACATCGGGGTCTTGACCGCGAGTCCGATCCCGACCGCCAGTACGGCGACGACCTGCACGGACGCGGTCAGCGACCGGCCGTTGTCAGTGGCGAGTGCCACCATGTCGAACGTGCCCGCCTTGAGGCCGATCAGGAGCAGGCCGAGCAGCATGACGACCGAACCGAGCAGCGTGTAGAGGATGAACCGCCAGGCGGCGGCCCGGCGGTCCTCGCCGCCCCAGCGGGCGATGAGGAAGTACATCGGGACGAGCACCGTCTCGAACGCGAGGAAGAACAGCAGCAGGTCGAGGACGGCGAAGGACGCGAGCGTGCCGGACTCGAGGACGAGCAGCAGCGCGACGAACGCCTTCGGGCTCGGAGCCGCGGCCTGCGCGGCCGGCCGCTCGTGCTGCTGCCTGAAGTAGCTGTACAGCGCGCAGAGGAAGGTCAGCAGCGCGGTCAGGACGACGAGGGGGAGGGAGATGCCGTCGATGCCGAGGTGGATGCGCACGTGGAGTGCGGGGATCCAGCTGATGTCCGTCGTGGCCTGCATCCTCGACGGGTGGTCGTGGTCGAAGCCGAGCGCGAGGACGACCGCGGCGACGAGGACGGCGCCGGTCACGGTGACGCCGTGCCGCAGCACGGCCTGCTCGGGTGACTTCCCCCTCAGCCCCGGCGGGGCGGGCAGGAGGGCGGCGAGCGCGCCGATGAGCGGGCCGGCGACGACGAACGCCAGAAGGAACTGCATCACGGACTCGTTGATATCGATCACGCCTGCTCACGCTCCCGTGGCGACGAGGACGACGACGGCGACCGTCAGGACGACGGTGCCGGCGAGCAGAGCGCTCACATAGGTCTGCACGTTGCCGGTCTGGGCGCGCCGTACGGCGGCGCCGATCCAGCGGGGTAGGGCGCCGGCGCCGCGTACGTACGTCTCCACGACCTCGCGGTCGAGGAAGCGGACCAGGCTCGCTCCGGCCAGGACCGGGCGGACGAAGAGGGTCTCGTACAGGGCGTCGAGGTGGAAGCCGGCGGCCGCGTGCCGGTGCAGCGGGCCGAGCAGCAGCCGTCCCGGGTCGGAGGGGTCGGACGCGTAGGCGATGTCGCCGTAGGCGGGCTCGTGGCTGGCGATGGCCTCGGCCTCGACGAGTCCGGCGTCCGCCTCCGGGTGGGCGGCGACCGCGCCCAGGGGGACGCGGGCGGCCAGCGCGGTGGTGTGCCGCCAGGCGGCGTAGGTGACGATGCCGCCGACCAGGGCCACGCCCGTGCCGAGCACGGAGGTCGTCAGGGTCGGGCTGAGGCTGCGGCCGTCGAACCAGCCGGGCAGCAGCCGGAAGGTGAAGGCGCCGAACGCCAGGGAGGGCACGGCGAGGACCCACAGCACGGCGTTCATCACCGCGGGCTGCCTGCCGTGGTCGGGGGCCTCGATGCCCCGGCCGCGGAAGGCCAGCAGCCACAGGCGCATGGCGTACGCGGCGGTGAGCAGAGCCGTGAGCAGGCCGGCGACGAGGACGAGCCAGCCCGCCGCGCCGGGCGCGTGCTCCGTGTGGCCGGTCGCGACGTGCTCGGCGGCGCCGAGGACGGACTCCTTGGAGAAGAACCCGCTGAACGGCGGAATCGCGGCGAGCGCGAGGAGCGCCACGGTCATCGTCCAGTAGGCGTCGGGGACGCGGTCGCGCAGATGGTTCATGCGGGACATGGCGGCCAGCGAGTTGGTGCCGGCGGCGTGGATGACCACGCCGGCCGCGAGGAACAGCAGCGCCTTGAAGGCGCCGTGGGACAGGAGGTGGAAGACGGCGGCGCCGCGGTCGCCGACGGCGAGGGCACCGGTCATGTAGCCGAGCTGCCCGATCGTCGAGTAGGCGAGGACGCGCTTGATGTCGTCCTGGGCGAGCGCGGCGACGGCGGAGCCGGCCATCGTCACGGCGGCCATGACGGCGAGGACGACCATCGCGGCCGAGGAGGCCTGGAAGACGGGGAGGAGCCGGGCGACGAAGTAGACACCGGCGGCGACCATCGTCGCGGCGTGGATGAGCGCGGAGACGGGCGTGGGGCCCGCCATCGCGTCGGGGAGCCAGGTGTGCAGCGGGAACTGCGCGCTCTTGCCTGCGACGCCCGCGAGCAGCAGCAGGGCGATCACCGTCGGATGGTCCAGGCCGCCGCCGGCGACCGCGCCGAGGATCCGCGTGATGCGGAAGGAGCCGGTGTCGACGGCGAGGGCGAACAGGCCGATCAGGAAGGGGACGTCGCCGAGCTTGGTGACCAGGAAGGCCTTCAGGGAGGCGGAGCGGGCCTCCGGGGTCTGCCAGTAGTGGCCGACGAGGAAGTACGAGCAGATGCCCATGACCTCCCAGCCGACCAGCAGCACCATCAGGTCGCCCGCGTAGACGACGAGCAGCATCGCGGCGGTGAACAGGGAGACCAGAGCGGCGTACGAGGGGTAGCGCGGGTCGTCGCGCAGGTAGCCCGTCGAGTACAGCTGCACGCAGGTCGCGACGACGGTGACCAGTACGGCGACGAGGGCGGCGAAGCCGTCGATGTGCAGGGCGAGGTCGACGGGGACCGAGCCGGTGGGCGCCAGCTCGGTGGCCGCGTCGATCGGTCGGCCGCCGCCCTGGCGCGCGGCGACGAGCACGGCGAGCAGGAAGGAGACGAGGGTCGGCAGGATCGCGAGCGGGCGGACGAAGCCGGGGGCCGTGCGGCCGAGCAGCAGGCCGGCCGCGGCCCCCAGGAACGGCAGGAGGGGGACGAGGGCGGCGAGGGTGGTCGTGGTCACGCGGTGGCCTCAGCCTTCTCGGCGGCCGTCGCGGTCGCGGAGGCGTCGCTGCCGGTGCCGTCGTCGCGGCCCTCGGCGGCGTCGCGGAGGCGGTCGATGTCCGAGGTGCCGCGGTTGCGGTGGACGGCGAGGACGATCGCCAGGCCGATGCCGATCTCGGCGGCGGCGATGGCGATGGTGAACAGGGTCAGGGCCTGGCCGGAGTGCAGGGTCTCCCGCGCGGCCTTGCTCAGCCAGACGTCGAAGGCGACCAGGTTGAGGTTGACGGCGTTGAGCATCAGCTCGACCGACATCAGGACCAGGATGGCGTTGCGGCGGGCGAGGACGCCGTACAGGCCCGTGCAGAACAGCAGGGCGGAGAGCACGGCGGGATAGGCGAGGTGCATCAGCGGACACCTTCCTCGGCGGCCTGCTCGCCCGGGGCGGCCTGTCCGCTGCGGGTGGCGTGTTCGCTCCGGGCGCCCGGGGCGGCGGCGTCCGCCTGCACCCTGCGGGACAGGACGATCGCGCCGACCAGGGCGGCCAGGAGAAGGACGGAGAGGGCCTCGAAGGGGAGGACCCAGTTCTGGAAGAGGCTCTCACCGGTGACCCGGGTCGAGCCGGCCGCGGGTCCGTCCAGGTCGATCCAGGTCGTGCGGAAGGCGTCGGCGACGACCCAGACGAGGGCGGCCGCCGCGGCCACGGCGACGGTGACGGCGGCCCAGCGGTTGCCGGAGTCGGCGTCCGGGGAGCGGCCGATGGGCGCCCTGGTGAGCATCAGACCGAACAGGAGGAGCACGACGACGGACCCGACGTAGATGAGGACCTGCACCCAGGCGATGAACTCGGCGGTGAGCAGGAGGTACTCCACGGCGAGGCCGCCGAGGGTCACCACCAGCCACAGGGCGGCGTGCACCAGCTGCCGGGTGGTGACGGTGACGAGCGCGGCGCCGAAGGTCACCAGGCCGACGAGGAGGAAGGCGATCTCCACGCCGGTCGGGGAGAGGAAGCCGGGCGTCGCGGCGGCGGTCGCGGTGTGCGCTGCGGTGGCGGCGGGGCTCACGCGTTCCCCTCCTGCTCCGGCGTCTCCGCGGGCGTGGCGTGCGGCGCCCGCGTCGGCGGTGCGGCCTGCGCGGTCTCCGTGGCCGCCGTGGCCTGCGCCGTCTCCGTGGCCTCCGTGGCCTGTGCGGCCGCCAGCTTGTCGGCGGTCTTGCGGGCGGCGGCGACCTCCTTCGGTTCCTCCGCGCCGGGGTCGAGCGCGGGCGGGGCCGGCACCGTCCACATCCACTCGCGGAGCTTGTCCCGCTCGTGGGTGAGGTCGCGGATGTCGGTCTCGGCGTACTCGAACTCCGGGGACCAGAACAGCGCGTCGAACGGGCAGACCTCGATGCAGATGCCGCAGTACATGCACAGCGAGAAGTCGATGGCGAAGCGGTCGAGGACGTTGCGGCTGCGCTCACGGCCGCCGGGGGCGGCCGCCGGGACCGTCTCCTTGTGGGAGTCGATGTAGATGCACCAGTCCGGGCACTCGCGGGCGCACAGCATGCAGACCGTGCAGTTCTCCTCGAACAGGCCGATGACGCCTCGGGTGCGGGGCGGGAGCTCGGGCTGGACGTCGGGGTACTGCTCGGTGACGGTCTTCCTCGTCATCGTGCGCAGGGTGACGGCCAGCCCCTTGGCGAGGCCGCTGCCGGGAAGGGACCGGCGGGGCCGCCCGGAGGGCGCCGTCGAGGCGCGCTGGTCGGGGGACGGGCTGGACATGGCTACCGGATCACCACCTTGACGATGCCGGTGAGGGCGATCTGGGCGAGGGAGAGGGGGACGAGAAGGGTCCAGGAGAGCTTCTGGAGCTGGTCCTCGCGCAGCCGGGGGTAGGTCACGCGCAGCCAGATCACGACGAAGGCGAGGATCGCGGTCTTCAGCAGGGTCCACACCCAGCCGAGGCCGTCGGCGCCCCACGGGCCGTGCCAGCCGCCGAGGAAGAGGACGGTGGTCAGGCCGCACAGGACGATGATCCCGGCGTACTCGGCGAGGAGGAACAGGGCGAAGCGCAGACCGGTGTACTCGGTGTACGCGCCGAAGATGATCTCCGAGTCGGCGACGGGCATGTCGAACGGCGGACGCTGCAGCTCGGCGAGCCCGGCGACGAAGAAGACGAGCGCGCCGACGATCTGCCAGGGCACCCACCACCAGTGGAAGGCGCCGAGGATGCCGGGGATCGAGACGGTGCCGGCCGCCATCGCCACGGAGGCGGCGGCGAGCAGCATCGGCAGTTCGTAGGCGAGGAGCTGGGCGGCGGTGCGCAGGCCGCCGAGGAGGGAGAACTTGTTCGCGGAGGCCCAGCCGGCCATGAGGGAGCCGAGGACGCCGACGCCCATGACGGCGAGGACGAAGAACACGCCCGCGTCCAGCACCTGGCCGACCGCGCCCTCGCCGGGGCCGATCGGAATGGCGAGCAGCACCAGCAGGTAGGGCAGCAGGGCGACGGCGGGCGCGAGCTGGAAGATACGGCGGTCCGCACCCGCGGGCACCACGTCCTCCTTCTGCGCGAACTTCACGCCGTCCGCGACGAGCTGGGCCCAGCCGTGGAAGCCGCCGGCGTACATCGGGCCGAGACGGCCCTGCATGTGCGCCATCACCTTGTGCTCGGTCTGGCCGACGATCAGCGGGAAGGTCAGGAAGACGACGAAGACGATCAGGAGTCGCAGAGCGACGTCTGCCACGTCGTTCACCGCGGGCCTCCTTCGGGGTCGTCGTCCTGGGACGGGGGTGGGGTGGTGTCGCGAGAGGGTGCGGGGGCCGGTCCGGACGGCCTCTCGTCCGGCTCCGCTCGCCGCTGGTCCGGCTCCGCTCGCCTCTCGTCCGGCTCCGCTCGCCGCTGGTCCGGCTCCGCTCGCCTCTCGTCCGGCTCCGCTCGCCGCTGGTCGGACTCGGGTTCGTCGAAGGCCGGCCGGGCGTGGTGCCAGGGGGCGTCCGAGCTGCGCGGGGCCGTGGGCGGCTTGGGAGAGCGGGCAGCCGACGCGCGGACACGCTGGGAGGCCGAACCCTCGCTCGCGCTGCGCGCGCGGCGCGGCCCGGCGGGTGGGGTGGCGGGGGCGGCCGGCTCCGGCTGTTCGTCCCGGTGCTCCTGCCGCTGGGAGGCGGAGCCCTCGGACGCGCTGCGTGCGCGGCGCGGGCCGGCCGGCCTCGCCGGAGCGGTCGCCGCGCCCGCGTCCGCCGGGTGCGTCGCGGCCGGTTCCCCGGACGCCGCCGGCTGGGCGGTCGTCCTGCCGGTCGCTCCCTCGGGCGGGCCGGCCGGTTCATGGGCCACCGACGCCTCGCCGGCCGGGCCGTCGACCGGCGGTATCGGCGTGCTGACACCCTCGGACGCCACCTGCTTCTCCGTGGCCGCCCCTTCGGCCGCCGCCTGTACCTCGGGCGCCGCTCCTTCGGCCGCCGATGCCTCGGGCGCCGCTCCCCCGGTCGCGGCCCGTGCCTCGGGCGCCGCTCCTTCGGCCGCTCGTGCCTCGGGCGCCGATGCCTCGGGCGCCGTCCCCCCGGTCGTCGCCTGCCGTTCGGGCGCGGTGGCCGTGCCGTCCGCGGCGTTCGCCGCAGCCGCCTCGCGGCGGGCCGCGGCCTGGCTCGCCGAACCCTCGCTCGCGCTGCGCGTCCGGCGGGGCGGCCCGGCCGCGGGGCCCGTGCCCGGACCGCCGGCGGACGGGGCCGCCGGGCCGGACGACACCGCCGCGCCCCCCTCGGCCGCTGCGGAGGCAGCCGAAGGCGTGGCCTGGCCGGCGGAGCCCTCCGCCGCCGTACGGGTACGGCGGACCGGACGCTCGCCCGCCGCGCGCACCGGACGCTCACCGGCCGTCCCTCCCGCCGCCGCACGCCCGGCCGCCCGCGCGGGGCGGGCGGGGGCAGGCGGGAGCTGGCCCTTCAGCGGGCCCCACTCGTTGGGGTCGGGCACGCCCGGGGGCAGCATCTGGCGCCGCTTGGGGCCGCCGTGCTCGGACTCGCCCGGCTCCTTCGCGCCGGGCCAGGCCTTGGCCACGCGGGCCGCGAGGACGAAGTCCTTGCGCAGCGGATGGCCCTCGAAGGTCTCCGGGAGCAGCAGGTGGTCCAGGGCCGGGTGGCCCTCGAAGACCACGCCGAACATCTCGTGCGTCTCGCGTTCGTGCCAGGCGGCGCCCGCGTAGACGTCCACGGCACTGGGCAGGGCCGGGGCCTCGTGCGGGACGGTCGTCCGCACGAGCAGCCGCCGGACCGGCGCCAGGGCGACGACGTGTGCCGAGACGCGGAAGCCCGTGCCCGGCTCGTCGACCGCGCTCAGCCAGTCGAAGTAGGTGCAGCCCAGCTCGTCGCGGGCGGTCCGCAGGGCGGGGAGCCAGGCCGCGGCCGGTACGTCCACCGTCAGGACCTCGTACGACTCCTGCGCCGTGGCCTCCGCGCCGAACAGCTCCTCGGTGGGCGCGGGCAGCCAGCCGGCCGCGGTCATCGCCCCTCCTCCGCGGCCCCGTCCGCGGCCCCGTCCGGACCACCGGCAGAACCCGAACGCCCGCTCCCCTGCGGACCCGCCGCCGGCGGCTTCACCAGCCCGCTCCGCAGCGCGGCGGCCGAGGGGCGCGCGGCGCCGCTGCCGTACCGCTCGCCCAGCGACTCCCGGGCGATCTTCTCCTGGAGCTTGAGGATGCCCTGGAGCAGCGCCTCGGGCCGGGGCGGGCAGCCGGGGACGTAGACGTCCACCGGGATGACCTGGTCGACGCCCTTGGTGACGGCGTAGGAGTCCCAGTACGGGCCGCCGCAGTTGGCGCAGGCGCCGAAGGAGATGACGTACTTCGGCTCGGGCATCTGCTCGTACAGGCGTTTCACCGCCGGGGCCATCTTGTCCGTCACCGTGCCGGAGACGACCATCAGGTCGGCCTGGCGCGGACCCGGCGCGAACGGGATCACGCCCAAGCGGATGAAGTCGTGGCGGGCCATCGACGCGGCGATGAACTCGATCGCGCAGCAGGCGAGGCCGAAGTTGAACACCCAGAGCGAGTAGCGGCGGCCCCAGTTCAGGACGACCTTCATCGGCTCGGGGGCGAGACGCGCGAGCGCGCCGAGCCTCTTCGGTTCCGGCAGCGCCACCGGGCCCGGAACCTGGGCCGGCACCGTGCCCTGGACGGTCTCGGGGGTGGAGGGGTTCACGTCCATGCCAGGACGCCCTTCTTGTATGCGTAGAGCAGGCCCACGGCCAGGAAGCCGAGGAAGACGAACATCTCCACGAGCGTCGCCGCCCCGTAGCCGGGGGCGGCGAAGACCGTCGCCCAGGGGAACAGGAAGATCGAGTCGACGGCGAAGATCACGTAGAGGAACGCGTAGACGTAGTAGCGGACCTGGGTGTGCGCCCAGCCCTCGCCGACCGGGTCGACGCCGCACTCGTACGTCATGAGTTTCTCGGGCGTGGGGACGACGGGGCGCAGCAGGCGGCCCGCGCCGAAGGCCACGGCGACGAAGAGCACACCCACGACGGCGAGCAGTCCGACGACGGAATAGGACTGGAAGTAGTCCGCCGCGACGACGACGGTCGACTCCGGCAACGTCTCCCGCACCGTCCGTTCCTCTCCCTCGGCCTGGTGTTCACGGGCCCCGGTTCCGCCGGGGCGGGCGGACCGGGTGCCCGTCCTGCGGCCCTGCGGTGCCGGGTCACCCGTGCCCAGCGTGCATGCTGTGTTCGACGCTTCGTACGCACGGGAGTCTAGGCCCTGCTAAAGAAACGGTAAGCGGCCCGTCGCGCCTTGAGACGCGGTGGTGGGGTTTTCCCCCGTGGGCCAGGGCGGCCGACCTCATGGCGCCGCAGCACGCGGCGCGGCACGCTGACCCCTATGACCGCCCCTGAAACCGTACTCGTCACCTCCGCCGGCCGGGCGGCGGCCGGATCCGAGGACCGCCTGCCCCCGGCTCGTCCCGCCTACGAACTGCCCACCTGGAAGGAGATCACGCATCTCCTGGTGAACCTGCCGATGGCCCTGCTCGGCTTCGTCTACGTGATGGCGGTGCTGTTCACCGGGTCCGCGCTGACGCTCACCGTGATCGGCTTCCCCGTGCTCGCGCTCGGGCTGGCCGGTTCGCGGCAGCTCGGCAGGCTGGAGCGGGCCCGCGCCCGGGCGCTGCTCGGGCTGCGGATCGACGAGCCGAGCCCGCTGCCGCTGCGCCGGACGAAGGGCCTGTTCGACCGGCTGTGGCTGATGCTCAAGGACCCGGTGGCCTGGCGCACGGTCCTGTACGACCTCGTCCGGCTCCCCTGGGGCATCCTCACCTTCACCCTCACACTGGTCTCGCTGTTCGTGCTGTGGCCGGTGCTGCCGTACCTGGCCCGGGGCCTGGCGAACGTGGACCGGGCGATGGCGCGGGCGCTGCTGTCGCCCTCCGACGAGCTGGAGCGGCGGATCGCCGAGCTGGAGTCGGACCGCGGGGTGGTGGTCGACACGGCCGCCGCCGACCTGCGGCGCATCGAGCGTGACCTGCACGACGGCGCGCAGGCCCGGCTGGTCAACCTGGCCATGGGACTCGGCCTGGCCAAGGAGAAGCTGCTGGAGGGCCGGGCGGACGAGCACGTGGCGGCGATGGTCGAGGAGGCGCACGGCGAGGTGAAGCTCGCGCTGCAGGAGCTGCGCGACCTGGCCCGGGGCATCCACCCGGCCGTCCTGACGGACCGCGGCCTGGACGCGGCGCTGTCGGCCGTGGCCTCCCGCTGCACCGTGCCGGTGAAGGTGACGGCCGACCTGGCCGCGCGGCCGGCGGCGGCCATCGAGGGCATCGCCTACTTCACCGTCTCCGAACTGCTCCAGAACGTCAGCAAGCACAGCGGCGCGACGTCCGCCGCCGTCGAGGTCTGGCGCTCCGACGACCGGCTGCTCCTGCAGGTGTGGGACGACGGACGCGGCGGCGCGCGCCTCGACGGCGGCTCGGGCCTGCGCGGGCTGGCCGAACGGCTGGACGCCGTGGACGGACTGTTCGTCGTCGAGTCGCCGCCAGGCGGCCCGACCACCGTCACGGCCGAGCTGCCCTGGCGGGACCGGGCGGACGACTGCCGGGCGGGCTGACCCGCCCCGGAGGGTGGGGAAAACCCCCCGTCCGGGACGCCGACGGCCTCCATGGCCCGGTGACCTGCGGCCGAGCAGGCTGGGGGTACGGCGCGGCGACCGGACGTCCGCCGCTGGACGCAGGACGCAGGACGAGCGACGAGGGACGGGACGACGCCGATGGCCACCGAGTACGGACAGGGCTACGGGCCCCACAGCGGGGCCGGACACCGCGGCACGGGCTGGGACGCGGGGGCCGCGGGAGGAGGGCACCGGCTGCCCGCCGGGCTGCGGGCGCCGTTCGAGGCGCGCAGCCTGCGCGAGTTCGGCTATGTGCTGCTGGGCCTGCCGATCGGCATCGCGCTGTTCACCTACGCCGTCACGATGGTGTCGCTGGGCGCCGGCCTGCTGGTGACGTTCCTGGGCGTGCCGGTGCTGGCGGCGGCGCTGGCGGGCTGCCGCGGGCTGGGCGCGCTGGAGCGGGCGCGGGCGCGCGGTCTGCTGGGCCTGCGGGTGGCCGAACCGCAGCCGCTGCGGATGCGCAAGCCGGGCCCGATGGCCTGGATGGGGGCGGTCCTGAAGAGCGGCACCTCGTGGCGGGCCCTGCTGTACGCGGTGCTGCAGTTCCCCTGGGCGGTGTTCTCCTTCACGGTCGCCGTGACCTTCTGGACGCTCGGCTGGGGGCTGCTGACGTATCCGCTGTGGTTCTGGGTCTTCCCGGCGTACGCCGGCGAGGGCGGCATCCAGCTCTACGGCGACGAGCACCACCGGATCTACCTCGACAACCCGTTCGAGATCACGACGACCGCGCTGGTCGGGCTGCTGTTCACGCTGGCGAGTCCGTGGATCGTGCGGGCGCTGACGACGGTGGACCGGCTGATGGTCCACGGACTGCTCGGACCGTCCCGGCTGTCGGCGCGCGTGGTGGAGCTGGAGTCGGACCGCGGGGTCGTGGTCGACACGGCCGCCGCCGACCTGCGGCGCATCGAGCGTGACCTGCACGACGGCGCGCAGGCCCGGCTGGTCAACCTGGCCATGGGACTCGGCCTGGCCAAGGAGAAGCTCACCGAGGACCCGCGGGCCGCGGCACGGATGGTGGACGAGGCGCACGGCGAGGTGAAGACGGCGCTGCGGGAGCTGCGTGACCTGGCGCGGGGCATCCACCCGGCGGTGCTGACGGACCGCGGCCTGGACGCCGCGCTGTCCGCGGTCGCCTCCCGCTGCACCGTGCCGGTGCAGGTGGAGGTGGACCTCGCGGAGCGGCCGGCCCCGGCGATCGAGGGCATCGCCTACTTCACGGTCTCCGAGCTGCTCCAGAACATCAGCAAGCACAGCGGCGCGACGTCCGCCACCGTCGACGTCTGGCGCTCCGACGACCGGCTGATGCTCCAGGTCGTGGACGACGGGGCCGGGGGCGCCGACGTCACGAAGGGTTCGGGGCTGGCGGGCCTCACCGAGCGGCTGGACGCCGTCGACGGGATCCTGCTGGTCGACTCGCCGGCGGGCGGTCCGACCCGGGTGACCGCGGAGCTGCCCTGGCGCGGCTGACCACACGGACGAACGATGCCGGGCGCCCGGGCGGGTGCCCGGCACCGGCGCGACGGGTGCCGGGCACCGCTCGGAACCCGAGGCCACCCGGTGCCGGGCACCGCCCGGGGCCCGGGGCCGGACGCCACGCAGGGCCCGAAGCCACCGGTGCCGGGCGCCGGCGCGGGTGCGGGGTGGAGCGCCGGCCGCCGCGGGTGCGCCTCCCCAGAGCGCCCGGCACTCCTGTCCCCGGCTGGGTTCCGTCTTCCGGATCCTTCCGTCCCGTCGCTCTCCCCCTCTTCCCCCGGCCGGGCGCGGCGGGGTCCGGATGCTGGAATGCTGGACCCGTCGTACGGACGGCAGGTGGCCGAGGCTGTGGGGGGACCGAAGATCATGGAGGACAGGGTGCGGGTGGTCATCGCCGAGGACTCGGTGCTGCTGAGGGAGGGGCTGACCCGGCTGCTGACCGACCGCGGGCATGAGGTCGTGGCGGGTGTCGGCGACGCCGAGGCGCTGGTCAAGACCATCGCCGAGCTGCACGCGGAGCAGGAGTTGCCGGACGTGGTCGTGGCGGACGTCCGGATGCCGCCGACGCACACCGACGAGGGTGTGCGGGCGGCCGTGCAGCTGCGCAGGGCGCATCCCGGTCTCGGCGTGCTCGTGCTGTCGCAGTACGTGGAGGAGCGGTACGCCACCGAGCTGCTGGCCGGGTCGAGTCGCGGCGTCGGGTACCTGCTCAAGGACCGCGTGGCCGAGGTGCGGGAGTTCGTGGACGCGGTGGTGCGGGTGGCGCGCGGCGGCACGGCCCTCGACCCCGAGGTCGTGGCGCAGCTCCTCGGGCGCAGCCGCAAGCAGGACGTGCTCGCCGGACTGACCCCGCGGGAGCGCGAGGTCCTCGGCCTCATGGCCGAGGGACGGACCAACTCCGCGATCGCGCGGCAGCTCGTGGTGAGCGACGGGGCCGTCGAGAAGCACGTCAGCAACATCTTCCTCAAGCTGGGCCTGTCCCCCAGCGACGGGGACCACCGGCGTGTTCTCGCGGTGCTCACGTATCTGAACTCCTGACGGGCCGACACTGGGGCACGGACGACGCGATCGATCGGTGCGCGAGCGCGACCGGGTAGGCATGGGCGGGACACCGGAACCGGCCGGCGACGCACACCGCCTTCGAAGGAGGTTCCAGTGGCGAACGCAACGGCCCGGAGGAGGGCAACGCGGCGTTTCATGCGTGCGTCCATGATGCGAACGGCACAAGGAAGGCGACCCCGACGGTCGTAGGGTTGATCCTGGGAAAGGTCTTCGGGAAGGCCGCTCCCACACAGCCGCCTCGAAGGAGGTCCAGTTCAGTGACCAGCCAGGTCAGCAGTCCAGCGGAGCAGGCCGACGGAGCCGTCGTGGGAGAGCAGCGCAGGGCGGCCGGGACGAAGGACGTCCGTCGTCTGGACCGGGTGATCATCCGGTTCGCGGGTGACTCGGGTGATGGTATGCAGCTCACGGGGGACCGGTTCACGTCGGAGAC